>JAFGFM010000171.1 GCA_016931115.1 Deltaproteobacteria bacterium
CTTTTGATATGGCCTTTTATAAACATAGTTATTTATATCTCTATTATATTAATGGGAATTTAAAATAATTTACTATTTTTACAGGGAGGGTGAAAACATGTCTTTCAAAAAATTATCGGTATCACTATTCATGATATTTTTGTCTGCATGGATTATTTTATCAGGCTGCACAAAGCCTCAAGAAAGAATCGAAAAAGCGGTTGAACCTGAATCTTTATCGGATCCATTAAAGATAGATACCGGGTATATCTCAGGGACCATGGTGGGTGATATCGATAACCCCATAAGGGCCTATCGCGGGATACCCTATGCAGCACCTCCGGTTAACAATTTAAGATGGAAACCGCCGCAACCGGCCACTCCCTGGAAAGAGATACGTCAGTGTACTGCATTTACAAAAACGCCTCCACAGGCAGGAATGGAAGGGTTAAAGCAGGAGCCACAGGGTGAAGACTGCCTCTATCTTAATGTAATGACCCCTTCTAAAAAAGTGGGGGAACGCTTACCTGTAATGGTGTGGCTGCACGGAGGAGGGTATTCTTCTGGATCAGGTAATGATAATCTCTGCAATATGCCTCGCCTGCCTCAACATGGTGTGGTTGTCGTTACAGTTACAATGAGACTTAATACATTCGGCCTTTTGGCCCATCCCCTTTTGACCTCTGAATCACCTGACCATTCTTCAGGAAACTATATGTTCCTGGATATGATAGCGGCATTAAACTGGGTTAAAAGAAACATATCAGTCTTCGGCGGAAATCCTGATAATGTTACCATATTTGGTGAATCAGGAGGCGGGTCAAAGGTCTCAACCCTGATGGCATCTCCAATGGCAAAGGGTCTGTTTCACAGGGCCATCTGTGAGAGCGGAACTTCCATAGGGGGTTTTCTAAATGGTAGAAGCCTGAAAGAGATGGAGGAACTGGGGGGTAAATTATTTACAAAACTTGGTGTCGACAAAGAGGCCGATCCTTTGAAGGCTGCAAGGGCACTTCCATTTGAAAAGATCATGGAGGCAAGAGACGCCATGATGAAGGAAATGCAGGGTGACAGAACGAGTATGGGCCTTGATGAAGCAACTATTGACGGATGGTTTCTACCCAAATCACCTCTGGAACTTTTTGAGTCAGGAAATTATAACGCTGTTCCTTTAATCACAGTGGCCAACCTGGGCGAAATTACCGGGCCGGGAGGCTTACTCTTGCCTCAGCTTATACCCGCCTATGTGAACATGCATGAATTCCAGAATAAGGCTGGTGTGAAGAGCTATGCAGCCATATTTGATCAGGTCCCGAGCAAGTGGAGAGCAGCAGGTGCAGTATCCACACATGCTATGGAGGTGCTGTATGTATTCGGGGATTACGACAATCGGAGCGGATGGTGGCCTTTAATGTATGGCCTCGCAAAACAGTCAGGTGCTAAAGATCCGAATGATCCTGGTCTCACTGAAGCTGACAAAAGGGTCTCTGAAGCAATGATGAAAATGTGGGCCCAGTTTGCAAAGACAGGAGACCCCAATGTTGAGGGGATGGCACAGTGGCCGGTTTATGATAAAAAAGAGGATAGATATTTGTACATTGCAGATCCCCTTGAGGTAAAGAGCGGGTTCTCAAATATCAAGCCCAAAATATAAATTTTAATCCATTTTTATATAATTTTTTATTATAAGGGAAATATTATGAAAAATTTGATTATCCTGTCCGTATGTTTTGGTCTGACATTTTTTTTGTTCATCAATATGGTATTTGCCGACACTTGCGCCGACGCTTACGCTAATGATCGCACTGCTATTATGGAGCTGCAAAGCCGCTATCTTTTTGCCCTGGATTTCAGGGATGCTGAAACATATGCATCTACCTTTACCGAGGATGGAGCACTTCACTGGGCCAGAGGCGAAATAAAAGGACGCAAGGCGATTTACGATTTCATTGCATCAGGGATATATAACCCTGCGGGCAGCGCTGAGAAAGGAAAATGGCCTGCTGCCTCACGCCATTTTGTAACAAATCAGATTATTAAGGTGGATGGCAATACAGCCAGGTCATTCAGTTACTGGTTTGAGGCAACAAATAACACAGCAGACCGGAAAACAATGGTACTGGGATTGTTTGGCCATTATGAGGATGAACTGGTAAAAATAGATGGCCAGTGGTATTTCAAGAAACGTGCTATATACAATGAAGGGCTTGAAGGCCGTCATAAGGCAGGAGAAGAAAATCCTGCCAGGTAATTTTTATAAAAAGAGAGTAAAGAGTAAACTATGACCTATTTTTTTAATTTTTTTATATTGATTGTAATTTTTATATTTTCATTCGGGTGCGGTGGGACTACTCAACCTGATACCAGTAAACCTTTTATCAAAGAAGGCACAAAAGATATGACAGTTGTTAAGGAAACCTTTGGTGAATTTGAAGGCAAAAAAATTGATCTATATACACTAAAAAACTCCAATGGTATGGAGGCAAAAATAACCAACTATGGAGGTATTGTTACATCCATAAAGGTGCCTGATAAAAAAGGCAATCTCAGTGATGTTGTCCTGGGGTTTAATAATCTAAAGGATTACCTTAGCAACAGCAGTTATTTTGGGGCCATCATAGGAAGATATGCCAACAGGATAGGTAATGCAAAGTTTTCTCTTGATGGTGTAGAGTATACACTGGCCAAAAACAACTGGGCGAACAGTTTACACGGTGGGGTCAAGGGTTTTGATAAGGTCCTGTGGGAAGCGGAACCGGCCTTCGGTAAAGAGGGCCAGTCCCTGAAACTTACCTATATGAGTAAGGATGGAGAGGAAGGGTTTCCAGGGAACATGGATGTCACTGTAACCTACACCCTTAAGGATGATAATTCCTTTCGAATAGACTACCTTGCCACCACGGACAAAACTACTGTTGTAAACCTTACTAACCATACCTACTGGAATCTTGCAGGGGAAGGGTCAGGGAATATTCTTTCTCATCAGTTGATGTTGAACGCTGGCGCCTTTACACCTGTGGACCGCGGGTCAATACCTACCGGAGAAATCCGGCCCGTTGAAGACACACCCATGGATTTCAAAAAGCCTAAAGCTATCGGCGATAGAATAGGCTCAGATTATGAGCAGTTGAAGTTTGCTAATGGTTATGACCATAACTGGGGAATAGATTCCAGTGATGAAGAGAAACCGGCACTGGCTGCTACTGTTTATGAACCAATCAGCGGAAGATATATGGAGGTGTATACAACAGAACCTGGAATCCAGTTTTACAGCGGCAATTTTTTGAATGACAGCATTATTGGAAAAAGCAGCAAGGCCTATGGCGCCCGCAGCGGGCTATGCCTTGAGACACAGCATTATCCTGATTCGCCTAACAAGCCAGAATTTCCGCCGGTGGTTCTGGAACCCGAAGAGATATACAGGTCAACAACAATTTATAAGTTTTCAGTTATAAAGTAGACAGGATCAGGCAAAATATATCCAATGTCAATGGGGAGCCCCGATCCTTCCCGGCATCGTTGTTCCTTTTAAAAAAGAAATAAAATGGATTCCCGTTTTCACGGGAATAAGGTTGGTGTGGCGGGTTTCCTGAAATTAAATAAACAAACACATCAGAGAAGACATTTTTTGTAGAAGATATCTGATCATTTACCCAGGCAGAAGTTACTGAATATCCGGTCATAGAGATCGTCTCCAGATGTTTCACCGGTTACCTCTTCAAGATTTTCAATACCGCTTTTAAGATCAACCGCTATAATCTCCATAGGTTGCCCTTGCCTCAGATTTGAGACCGCATTATGGAGGTGTTCAAGTGCCTTTGATAATGCGCTCTTCTGCCTTATGTTCGGGACAAGATGGTTTTCAATGCCTGTGTCTGTTTCAGATATCTTTTCAACTATTGCTTCCTCAAGTAAATCTATCCCTTCACCTGTCAGGGCAGATATTTTCACAATATCAGATTTACCTGACAGCTCTCTTACCTCCTCTTCATTTACAGCCTTTGGCAGATCAACCTTGTTAAGTATGATGATACACTTACTGCTATCCATACCTGAAAGCAACTCCCTGTCATTTTCATCCAGAGGCCTGCTCTGGTCTATTACAGCAAGTGCAATATCAGCCTCTTTGAGCCTCTTTCTGGCAAGGTCGATCCCTATCAGCTCAATCGCATCTTTGCCTTCCCTGAGCCCTGCCGTGTCGGTTATCTTAAGAGGGATTCCCTTAATATAGAGTGTTGTCTCTATAAGGTCTCTTGTTGTGCCTGGTATTGGCGAGACTATTGCCTTTTCCTCCTTGATAAGACGATTCAAAAGGCTTGACTTACCCGTATTTACCCTGCCTGTGATTACCGTATCTATACCCTCTATCCAGATTTTTCTGGAAGAATGGGATGCGATGATTTTTTCAACAGGAGAAATAATCCCATTTGTGAGCTCGTAAAGAATGGCCTCATTACTGTGGGTGATGGATTCCTCTTCAGGGTAGTCAATAGCAACCTCTGCCATTGCCAGCAGGTCAAGTGCCTTATCCCTGAGGCCTCTTATCTCTTTTCCTGACTCCCCGCTCAACTGGCGGTTTGAAAGGATAATCCCCCTTTCAGACTTTGCATTGATAAGGTCCATTACTGCCTCGGCCTGGATAAGATCAATCCTGTTGTTCAGAAATGCCCTGAATGTGAATTCGCCGGGTTTTGCCAGCCTTACACCCTGTGCAAGGACTACCTGAAGTATTTTTGAAAGCAGTACAGGGCCGCTGTGGGAGTTTATTTCAACAATATCCTCTCTTGTGTATGTGTGCGGGGCATTCATGTATGAGAGAAGCACTTCATCAATAACTTCATCAGATGATGGATCAAGAAAATGACCATGATAGAGCCTGTGACTTTCTATTGATCTGTTTTTTGAGGATCTAAAAAGCCTTTCTGCAATAGTCAATGAAAGAGGCCCACTTATCCTGATTATCCCGATACCGGCCATGCCGTAGGGGGTAGCTATTGCAGCAATCGTGTCATTCTCTTGAAGGTTTGACATTTTTTCCGGTTTGACCTGGGTAAACAGGCATCAGCGTATAAGGGCTATACCCGATGCCTGTTTTATCAGATGGTTTTATCTTTTAGGGATTATAACAACCCTTTTAAGAAGCCCTTCACCCCTGCTTCTGGTTTCCAGCTTTTCCACATTCTTGAGGGCCAGGTGTACTATACGCCTGTCATGGGGGTTTAACGGGCTTGTTGAAAAGGGTTTTTTATATTTCCTGGCCTTGTTGCCTATCTTGATCGCCATCTCTGTGAGGGATTCAATTCGCCTCTCTCGGTAATTTTCAGAGTCTATAATTACCTTTATCTTCTTGTCTGTATCCTTGTTTATAATTTTATTAATGATGTACTGAAGCGCATCCAGTGTCTTACCCTTTCTGCCTATCAGGATGCCAGAAGTCTCACCTTCAATAACAAGGGAGATTTTACCCTTTGAACAGCTCCCCTTAACCCTTGTCTCAACAGGTATGAGTTTAAGTATATTATCCAGCGCATTGATCGCGATGTTCAGATAAGAGATATACTCTTCATCATCTGCACTATCTTCTTCATCGACATCATCCTCATCATCGATATCATCTTCATAATCAATCTTTTCGGCCTCTTCACGCTCTTCACGCGGGCTGTCAAATGATTCAAGATCTTCATAATCCTCAAAATTATCATCGTCATCATCAGATTCTTTTATGGTTACCCTTATCTTTGTTTTTCTTATACCAACAAGGCCGAAAATACCTGCTGAACCCGGTTCGATAATTTCAAACTCCAGGTTTTCAGGCGATATCTTTAGTTCACGTGAGGCATTATTGATAGCCTCTTCAGTGGTCTTTCCTTCAAATTCATAACTGTCCATGTATATCCTCCAATTTTTATACCGGCTTTTTATTTATATAGTACTGCTGACCTATAGAAAGGATATTTTGTGTCAACCAGTAGAGCACCAGGCCGGATGGGAAATTAATAAACATTACTGTGAACATTATCGGCATAAACATCATTATTTTCGCCTGGGCAGGGTCTCCTACCATGGGCTGCATTTTCTGCTGGATAAACATTGATAACCCCATCAAAAGGGTGAGCACCGGTATACCGTATGGAGGCTCCATAAATGGAATACCGAAAGGCAGGCTGAATAATCTGTCCGGAGTAGAGAGGTCCTTTATCCAGAAGGCAAAGGGTTCATGTCTCAGCTCTATAGCGCTGCTCAAGACTGAATACAGGGCGATAAAGACAGGGATCTGGATAAGCATGGGAAGGCACCCGCTCATGGGGTTGACCTTGTAGGTCCGGTACAGCCCCATAAGCTCCTTGTTCATCATCTCCCTGTTGTCCTTGTATTTTTCCTTTATCTTGGCCATTAACGGCTGAAGTTTCTGCATCTCCTTCATGGATTTCTGACTCTTATGAGTGAGCGGCCAGAATATTATCTTGATAATTATAGTTACCAGGATGATTGAAAATCCAAAGTTTTTTAAATATTTGTTAAAATAGACAAGCACATGATGCAGGGGCTTGGCAATCACATCAAAAAAACCAAAATCTATGGCTGAATCAAGATTATTACCGAATTTTTTTAATGTTTTGATCTCTTTTGGCCCAAGAAACAGGGTATAATTCTTCAGTATCTCAGCAGATGGCAGTATCTCCACTGATTCGGAGAAATGTGTTGCAGTAATCACGCCTGTTTTTTGCATCGTCCCTATATATCGTGCCCCCTTTTTTTCTTCAGGGGCAACCGCAGTTATAAAATATTCATCTTCATAGGAAAACCAGGCTATGCTGCCTGTAATGTCTGTGTCCTCTTCATCTTCAAGATCTTTGGGCTTAAATTGCTTGAGGTCATTATCAGCAAAAACCGCTGTTCCTGTAAATGAGTAATATTTATCTTTTCTTTGTGCATGTAGATTGCTGATTACTGACTTGATATTCCCGGTGGCAACGTTTACTGAATTATTTGAAACCTTTACGTTTACCCCGATATCATATTTGTCCGGTGAAAAACTAAAGCTCTGTTCAATGGTTATTCCTTCAGGAGAAGTATATCTAAATTGCAGTGTCTCCATTTTCTGACCCTGGAGAAGGTTTATATTCTCTTTATCAGCGGTAAAAAACAGATCAGAACCCTCTTTTATCTGAGGATTGTTATAAAGAAAAGAAACATGATTTTTTACCTGTTCATTCTCTTTGAAGATTTCAAAATATGGTGACCCCGGGTCAATTGAATCTCTGTATTTTTTAAGTTGAAACCCTGTAATTGCCGGGCCTTTATTTGTAAAGGTAGCCTTATAAAGAGGTGTCTCAATGGTGATTATTTTTTCAGCAACAGAATTGCTCAACACCTCTTTATCGGTATTATTTAAGAGATGCTCAGGAGTTGCCGCTGGCAAATCTGCGGATTCATCTTTTATGACCTGCACGGCTTTTTCTTCTATCTTCGGGGCCTCATTCACAGGGATATTTGTTTTTGGTATAAAAAACTGTGCCCAGATGATAAAAACCAGGAAGGACAGTATGAAGGCCAAAATTGTTCTTTTTTCCATTAGTAAACCAGATTCAATAATTTATTCACATGCGCCATTTTCAGTCTGATATTTATGACTTTCAGCAACCTCGTGATAAATTAGGTTAAAGGATTATACCCACCGGGGTGAAATGGATTACATTTGATAATTCTAATTACCGCCAATAACCCTCCCTTAAACACCCCGTATTTTTTAAAAGCAAGGCAGGCATAAGTTGAACAGGATGGATAAAACCTGCAGGAAGGTCCTATAAGAGGGGAGATAATCTTCTGGTATAAGTATATACACCCTATTGGCAAATACCTAAAATTATATATCAGATCCTTTATCCAGGATAATTTCACCCAGTTCCTCTTTAATATCTGCATAGTTCAGAAGGAAGGAATTCTTTTTCCCTATAATAACAAAGTCATATCCAATGGAAAAACTATTTTTATTCAGTCTGTAATACTCTCTTAAAAGCCGTTTGACCCTGTTACGTCTAACTGCATTGCCTGTTTTTTTAGTTGCAGTAATTCCAAATCTGCGTATGCCTGCATGGTTTTCTTTTATTATGACTAAAAAGTGTTTAGTATGAGATCTTTTCCCTAATCGATTTAGATTGACAAAATCCCTTCTGTTCAATAACCTTTCTCGCTTAGGGAATGAGTTCTGTCTCATGAATAAAAGTTAAACAGTCAGTCTTTTTCGACCTTTAGCTCTTCTTCTTTTTAGCACTTTAATGCCGCCAATGGTGCTCATTCTTGCCCTGAAACCATGAGTTCGGACTCTTTTGATATTGCTTGGTTGAAAAGTTCGTTTCATTTTAATGCCTTCTTTCAAAAGATTGTATGTAAAAATAAACGGCTATTTAACCGTAATAAGTTTTTTTTGTCAAGATCATAAAAACATTTTACTGTAGCATAATAAAGGTCTATAAGTATTTTAATATATATTTTTATTTCTGAAAGGAGCGAAATATGTTGCTTGACCCCATTCTCGGTTTGTTTTCCAATGATCTGGCGATTGATCTGGGGACAGCCAATACCCTTGTTTATGTCAAGGGCAGGGGAATTGTTCTAAGTGAACCCTCTGTAGTTGCTGTAAGAAAGGATGCAAAAGGGATAAATAAGGTTCTTGCGGTTGGCAAGGAAGCAAAGATGATGCTTGGGCGTACCCCCGGCAATATTTCAGCCATAAGGCCCATGAAAGATGGCGTGATAGCCGATTTTGAAATCACAGAGGCCATGCTGAGGCATTTTATCAGAAAGGTACATAACCGGACTACACTGGTCAGGCCAAGAATAATTATCTGTGTTCCATCCGGTATTACCCAGGTGGAAAAGAGGGCGGTCAGGGAATCTGCAGAATCAGCAGGGGCAAGAGAGGTTTTTCTTATTGAAGAACCTATGGCCGCCGCAATCGGGGCAGGCCTGCCAATAACCGAACCAACGAGTAATATGGTTGTTGATATAGGGGGCGGCACAACAGAAGTTGCGGTGATCTCCCTTGCCGGTATCGTATACAGCAAATCAGTAAGGGTGGGCGGTGACAAGATGGATGAAGCCATACTGCAGTATATCAAGAGGAAATACAACCTGCTTATCGGGCTCTCCACTGCCGAGATCATCAAAACAACCATAGGTAATGCATATCCCAGTGATCATATTGAAACCATAGAGGTCAAGGGGCGTGACCTGGTTACAGGCATACCAAAGATCCTGACCATAGATTCTGATGAGGTGCGAAAATCAATTTCAGAACAGGTTGAGACCATTGTTGAAACTGTCAGGATCGCCCTTGAACAGACCCCCCCTGAGCTTGCGGCAGATATCGTTGACAGGGGTATTGTACTGACCGGCGGAGGCGCCATGTTAAAGGAGCTTGATGTCCTGCTCAGGGAAGAAACAAAACTGCCCATCACAATTACTGAAGACCCACTGTCAACAGTTGTGCTGGGTTCAGGAAAGGCGCTGGACAACATGAATGTCTTAAGAGAAGTAATGATCAAGTAAACCGGTTTATTTTACCGGAGGTTGGCCGGGGTATAAATAACACCGCTTATGGTAATACATCTTATCAAAGTATATCCTGCTGCCCTGCAGCAGGGTATTTCATTTCAATTCTGATATATCGGCTCAGGAGGCTTACATTCCAATTGCTTTCAGATAAGAGGATAACAAGAATCTGGATATTGGTTTTTCTGATATTCCTTGCCCTGATATTTCTTTCCTCTAATGCCGGGAAGTCAAAATCATGGAATCCTGTAGTAAAGGTGTTAATTGAGCTTCTTGCCCCTGTTCAGAAATCAGTAAAGGAAGGCGTTAATTATTCAACAGGTTTATGGGATAAATATGTAGCGCTTATAGGCACACATGAGGAGAATAAAAGGCTTAAGGCTGAAATCAACAGGCTTGTTATTGAAAATTCCAGGCACAGGGAGTTGATTTCAACCTATGAACGCATCCAGAATATGTTAAAGGCAAGAGATTTCGCTGCGGGAGATTATCTGGCCGCTCAGGTAATAGGACGTGATCCGACCGGGTGGTTCAAGTCTGTTATTATTGACAGGGGTAAAAATTCAGGCATAAAGGAAAGTATGCCTGTTGTTAATGCGGATGGGGTTGTAGGGCAGATTGTTTCGGTGTCATATCATTATTCAAAGGTGCTGCTGCTGATAGACCAGAACAGTGCTGTTGATTGTATTATTGAACGGTCCCGTGACAGCGGGATTGTTAAAGGTATTTCTTCTGAGAAATGTACACTTGATTATGTGCTTAAAACCAGTGATGTACGTCCGGGAGATACTGTTATAACGTCCGGGCTTGACCGGGTATTTCCGAAGGGTAATCATATCGGAAAGGTTATCGAGGTTAAGGATGCGCCTGGTGGACTTTTTAAGGATATAAAAATAAAACCATCAGTTGACTTTGCAAGACTTGAAGAAGTTCTGGTAATATTGAGGGAGGACCCGCTATTAAACTCTTCGAACGAAAAGCAGTAATCAATATCCTGCTTGTCTGGTCTATATCTGTCATCTTTATATTAATCAAAGGTAATCTGTTACACTCATCGCTCACAAAAGGGATAGATATTGATCTTGTAATAATTTTTACAGTTTTTTTGCTCGCCTCAGGTGAGTCAAGTCCTGGTATATTTGTCTTTTGCCAGGGTTTTTTGCTGGATATCCTTTCAGGCGGTGTAATAGGGTTGCATACCTTTCTCTATCTGATTGTCTATTGTATTATCCGACTGCTTTCCCATCCTGTTGATCTGTTTTCGCCTGCAGGCAGGACATCGGTCATTTTTATAGCTGTTATGGCAAAAGAGCTGCTGCTGGTATTACTTCTTAATCTTTTTTCTCTTCATAATGATTTTTCTCTGGACTCTTTATATAAATTTTGTATTTCATCGATTATAACAAGTATAATATCCATATTTATTCTTCATTTTTTCAAGATCACCCCTTCAGAGATCCCGCGTGGAGGTAAAGATGAAGAAAAATAATGGTAACATTCAATATATGTTTATTTTAAGGTGCAACATTTGAGAACTTCAGGATTTGACCCTATTCTGGCCGAGATAATTGGCAGGCGCTTAAGGATTGTAACAGTCTTTGTTATCTTTTTTATTGCCATCCTTATTTCAAGACTCTGGTTTCTCCAGATTATCAAAGGTCCCATGTACAGGGTAAAATCAGAAAACAACAGGATACATCTTCAGAGCATCCCCCCTTTCAGAGGTCTTATTATGGATCGGAACGGCGAGCTGTTAGTTGATAACAGACCTTCCTATGACCTTTATGTTATACCTGAAGATATAAAGGATCCTGAAGAGCTTCTTCTAAAACTAAGGCCTTTGATATCTTTAGACCCGGCCCAGTCCGAGGGCTTTTTAAAAAAAATAAAAACCGGGCGCTCTTTTAATCCAGTTTTACTCAAAAAGAATATGTCCAGGGAAGAGCTTGCAGTAATTGAGGTGAACCGTTTTAATCTTCCAGGGGTGTTTCCAGAACCCAGTTCCCAGCGCAATTATATCTATGACACCTTTGCATCACATATCATAGGATACCTTGGGGAAATAGACGAAAGACAGCTTAAAAGCGGGAAATACATGCGGAACCGTCAGGGTGACCTGATCGGTCAATATGGGATAGAGGGGATCTGGCAGAATGAACTGAATGGAAGGAGCGGAGGGAGACAGGTTGAGGTGGATGCTGTTGGCAGGAAACTAAGGACCATATCAGAAAAACCGCCAGTACCAGGGTACAATATCTATCTCACAATTGATAAAGGTCTACAGTTGATTGCTGAGGAATCCCTTAAAGGTAAAACCGGCGCGATTGTGGCCCTTGATCCGAATAATGGTGAGGTGCTGGCACTTGCAAGCAGCCCGGTCTTTGAACCCAAAAAATTCGTGACAGGTATCAAACAAGAAGAATGGAACACTCTGAGAACCAGCAAAGAGTCCCCTCTTCAGAACAGGGCAATCAGGGGGCAATATCCGCCCGGGTCTATTTATAAAATAATTGTGGCACTTGCAGGGCTTGAAGAGGGTGTCATAGACCCCAAGGAGGAGTTATACTGTCCCGGCTATTATAAACTTGGAGACCATACTTTCGGATGCTGGAAAAAGGGTGGTCATGGCAGCGTTAATCTGCACAATGCAATACGGGAGTCCTGTGATGTTTATTTTTACCGCACAGGAAGAAAGCTAGGCATTGATAAAATAGCACACTATTCCAGGATGTTTGGTCTGGGGAGAAAGATTGGTATAGACTTGGATAATGAAGAGGCTGGTCTGATACCTGATTCAAACTGGAAAAAGCGGAGGTTTGGTGTAGCATGGCAGCAGGGTGAAACCCTATCATGTGCAATAGGGCAAAGCTATGTTAATGTCACACCTGTTCAAATGGCCAGCATGATATCCATTGTTTTTAATGGTGGCTTGATTTATAAACCAAGGGTGGTAAAAATGGTGGTCAGCGATGAGAGTAAAATTATTCAAATTGCCCCGGAGCAGCCTGAAAAGATCGATATCAAAAGTGAAAACATTGAGATTGTTAAACAGGCCCTTATAGCAGTAGTAAATGATCCAAAAGGTACAGGTAAAAATGCAAGGGTTAATGGGGTAACTGTTGCTGGAAAGACAGGCACAGCGCAGGTGATCAATCTTAAAAAGGCAAAGAGCCTGACCATTGAAGGTGAAATTCCTGAAGAATATAAAGATCATGGATGGTTTGTGGCTATAGCCCCAGCTGTGGATCCAAAAATCGCAATTGCAGTACTTATAGAACACGGGGAAAGCGGCAGCGGTGCAGCTGCCCCTGTTGCAGGCAAACTTATTTCCCATTACTTGAAAAAATAAAGGAAGGCGCGAATACTCATGTTTGACAGAAGGCTGATTCAGAATTTTGACTGGGTTTTAGTGCTTTTGCTCCTGCTGATCACAGCGGTCAGCCTTATAAACCTTTACAGTGCAACCTATCCGATATGGGATGCAGGGGGACGTAATATTTTCCTGAAACAGATATACTGGTTCCTGATAGGTTTTGCCTTCTTCTTTATAATAGTCCTGTTTGATTATCATATTATCGAGCGTATGGCATATCCCATTTATATCTTATCTCTGGGGCTTCTTGTTGTTGTTCTTATTATAGGTAAGGTGTTTTCCGGTTCACAGAGCTGGATCAGCCTGGGAGGAATAACATTTCAGCCTTCTGAATTTTCAAAGGTTGCCCTTGTAATCATCCTTTCAAAATATTTTGCGGGTCAGGAATATACAGAGTACAGGCTCAGGGACCTCTGGCGACCTTTTTTGCTTGTTGCCATCCCTTTTTTATTGATTATAAAACAACCGGATCTGGGCACAGCCCTTATGCTTTTTATTATTTCATCATCAATAATCATTTTTATGAAGGTAAACTGGCGTTCATTGCTGATTGTATTTTTCATGACAGCCCCGGTAATCCCCTTTATATGGTTTACACTGAAGGATTATCAGCAGAAGAGGATACTTACCTTTATCAACCCTGAAAATGACCCTCTGGGTTCAGGGTATAATATCATCCAGTCAATGATCGCTGTAGGGTCAGGATTTCTTTGGGGGAAAGGTTATCTCAAGGGTACACAGACAAGGCTGCATTTTTTACCGGAACAGCATTCGGATTTTGCATTTTCCGTTCTTGCTGAGGAGTGGGGTTTTGCCGGATCATTTAGCCTGATTTTACTTTATCTGATCCTGATTCTGTGGGGCCTCAATATTGCCAAAAACTCAAAGGATATGTTCGGGTCTGTTCTTTCTATCGGCATTGTCTCCATTGTATTCTGGCAGCTTGTAATAAATATAAGTATGACCATAGGCCTCCTCCCTGTTGTCGGTATCCCTCTTGTATTTTTCAGTTCAGGCGGATCATCCATTATCAGCACTATGATCGGGATGGGCCTTTTAATGAGTATAAGCATGAGACGATTCATGTTTCAGTAGCAGAATCAGCAATCATATGCCTTGCCTTGAATCAGTAGGCATTTTTGCTTGCTTTAAAAGGGCCGTTATGGTATTTCACCAAAAAAAATAAAAAAGGGGAATAGCATGAAAAACAAAGATGAACTGAATGCATTCCTGACCAAGGACACGGAATTTGAAGGTAAATTATCCTTTAAAGGTTTCGTAAGAATTGACGGGAGATTTACCGGAGAAATAGTCTCGGAAGGCACATTGAGCGTTGGAGAATCAGCAGTAATCCGCTCTGATATACATGTTTCAAATATAATCATCAGCGGTGAAATCAGAGGCAATATTATAGCCGATAAGAAAATACAGATCCATGCCCCGGGTAAGGTCTTCGGCAATATCCAGGCCCCTGCTGTAATTATAGAGGAAGGCGTTATCTTTGAAGGTAATTGCCGAATGCAGAAGGTTGATAAAGATCAGGATAAAAAACTTGCTGTAGTCAGCTGAATTTGAATAAATTGACCGGGTGTTTTTCTTTTGCCTTCCTTTCAAATACAGATATTCAATCCTGATTTTTTAATGAGAGTATTATGCCTGAAATAAACTATACTGTTATTATCCAGATAGTAAACTTTATCCTGCTTCTTTTTCTGCTCAATGTCATAGTCTACAGGCCGATCAAAGGTGTGCTCAGCAATCGACAGGAAGAAATTGATTCTGCTGCAATATTGACTGAAGAGTGGACAAAAAAAATAGAAAGCTATTCCCTTGAGATAGAAGAAAAAATTGGTAATGCAAAAAAACAGGGCGCAAAAGAACGTCTAAGCATCAGGAATTCTGGCATTTCGCATGAGAAAGAGCTGTTTCAGGATGCAAGTTTGCAGGTTGAAAGAGAAATAGACAGTGCCAGAAATGAGATCAGGGAGAAGATAGAGAGGGCCAGGGCATCTCTTCAGGGGGAAATAGAAAGTTTCTCAAAAGAACTGGCGGAAAAAATACTCGGGAGATCCCTGGTGTGATGCATTATAAAAAAAGATATAAGGTATTTATTGCGGTTTTATGTGCCCTTTTTTTTATACTGGCGGCCCCTTTATACAGCAGTGAACCCGCTAACCCTTCAGTTAACCATCAGACAGATGCCAATCCTGTGGATGAGTCAGGCCATGAAAAGAGTCATTCATCTGACAGGAGCGGTGATTATTTAGACCTTTTATATCGCTTTATAAACTTCGGGGTGCTTATTGTAATCCTCGTAATAGTATTTAGAAAGGCTAGGATTTCCCATTACTTTGAAGCCAGGAGCGAAGAGATCGCAAAAAGGATGGCGGACCTTAAAAGGGACAAAGATGAGGTGGAAAAGAGATATAAAGAGATTGAGGGTCAGTTAAAAAGCATAGCAGAACAGAGCAGAGATATCATAGCGCAGTGCCGGAAAGAGGGGATCGCTGAAAAAGAGAGGATCATTTTAGGCGCAAAGGAGAGGGTCAGGCAGATCCTGGAGCAGGCGGAAACAACCATACAGAGGGAAGTTGAATCTGCAACAGGTGAATTGAGGCAGGAAATACTGGAGAGGGCATCACAAAGGGCACAGGAGATCCTGGCAGGAGAAATTGGAGAGAAAGAACAGGACAGCATGGTATATGAATTTATGGAAAAGATAGGCAGGGTGAAATGAGCAGTTCAAGGATCTCCAAAAGATATGCAAAGGCTCTTTTTATCCTTGGACAGGAGGATGGCTCTTTTATAACCTATGGTAAGGAACTTGAAGAGTTTAGAAATTTTTATACTGAAAACCCTGATTTCAGAAACGCCTTATCAAATACAGTATATAAACTTGAGGAAAGAAGAAATGTATTAAATTATGTGCTGAATAAAAGCGGTTTTTGCGGGATTGTGAAGAATTTTTTTCATCTTCTCCTGGAAAAAAACAGGATAAATATCATAAAGGAGATAACTGAAAAATATGCCGCCTTCACTGATGAGGCCATGGAGATTACCAATGCCGAGATTATTACAGCCAGGCCTTTACGGTATGATACATTGCAGAAGGTGATAAACTCGCTTAAGGAAATGACATCAAAGGATATAAGGTCAAAGGTAATTGAAGAGCCCGGTCTGATAGGCGGTATTGTGGTAAAAATAGGGGATATTGTTATGGATGGCAGCGTAAAGGCCCAGTTTAAAGGGCTTAAAGAATCTTTTAAAAGGGGTGGGCAGACCTCATGGAAATAAAAGCAGAAGAGATAAGTCAGGTTATTAGAGAGCAGATCAAGGATTATGAAAAAAAGATGAAGGTCAGCGAGACAGGCGTTGTACTTTCAGTCGGTGACGGCGTTGCCAGGGTGCACGGGGTACAGAATGCAATGGCAATGGAGATGCTTGAATTCCCGGGCGGGATTTACGGCCTTTGCCTTAACCTTGAAGAGGACAATGTCGGTGTTGCTATTATGGGCGATGACTCAAAAATAAAAGAGGGTGACATCGTAAAAAGAACCGGTAGAATCGCTGAGATACCTGTTGGAGAGGCAGTCCTTGGGAGGGTTATTGATGCGGTCGGTAACCCCCTTGACGGTAAAGGCCCAATAAACGCAAAGGAATACAGAAGACTTGAAATGGTCGCCCCTGGTGTTATCGCCCGAAAACCTGTTACAGAGCCCATGTATACCGGGATAAAGGCCATAGACGCCATGACCCCTGTTGGCAGGGGACAGAGGGAGCTTATCATCGGTGACAGGCAGATCGGGAAGACTGCGATAGCTGTTGATGCAATCTTAAATCAGAAAGATACAGATATCTTCTGCATCTATGTTGCAATAGGACAGAAAAAATCAACTGTTGCGCAGGTTGTTGATGTACTGGAGAAGGCAGGGGCAATGAAATACACAACCGTAGTTGCTGCCTGTGCAAGTGATCCTGCCACCCAGCAGTACATGGCCCCCTATGCAGGATGTTCAATTGGTGAATACTACAGGGACAGCGGCAGGCATGCCCTTATCATATATGATGACCTGTCAAAACAGGCGGTTGCATACAGACAGATATCACTGCTTTTAAGAAGACCGCCCGGAAGAGAGGCCTTTCCCGGTGATATATTTTATAACCATTCAAGGCTCTTAGAGAGGGCCGCAAAGCTTAATGATGAACTTGGAGGCGGCTCTCTTACCGCACTTCCCATTATTGAAACCCAGGCAGGTGATGTTTCTGCCTATATCCCTACCAATGTTATTTCAATCACTGATGGTCAGGTATATCTTGAACCGAACCTCTTCTTTTCAGGTATTCGGCCTGCCATCAATGTGGGTCTGTCAGTATCAAGGGTGGGAGGGGCGGCCCAGACAAAGGCAATGAAAAAGGTTGCAGGCACACTCCGTACAGAGATGGCCCAGTTCAGGGAACTTGAGGCGTTTGCCCAGTTCGGAAGTGATCTGGACAAGGCGACCCTTCAGCAGATCAACAGGGGCAGAAGGCTGGTTGAGGTGCTTAAACAACCGCAGTACCAGCCCATCTCCTCCGAAAAAGAGGTAATGATACTTTTTGCCGCTGCAAACGGGTATCTTGATAAATGGCCTGAAAACAGTATATCTGAATACGAATCCCGAATGCTTGAAGAGATATCAGTAAAAAGGCCTGAGTTACTCTCCGAGATCAGGGAGAAGGGGCAGATCAGTGATGACCTGGAGAGCAGGCTGAAGTCCTTTCTGGATGGTTTTGAGATTGAATTTCAGCCATCAGCATAGAGGGCTGCATTTGAATGGAATATTCTAATGTTGAAAACAGACATCGCAAACCTGCAACAGGCAGGCCTGGATAAATAACATGGCTGCACTTAGAGATATTAAGATAAAAATAAAGGCAATTAAAAAAATAGAGCAGATCACAAGGGCAATGAGCATGGTTGCCAGCGCTAAACTGCGCAATACCCAGGGTAAAATGGAGAGATTCTCACCATATGCGCGCAAGTTTGAAGAGATCATGGGCAACCTTGCAGGTCGAATAGACCCTGATGTCCATCCATTATTAATGAAAAGAGAGGGTGTCACAAATGTTGAACTCCTGCATTTTTCCTCTGACAAGGGCTTATGCGGTAGTTTTAACATGAATAATATAGCCCTTTGCGAAAAGTGGGTGAATGAACAGAGAGAAAAACAGACTGGATATAAACTTAATCTTATTGGGAGAAAAGGACGGGAATATTTTACAAAGAGAGGCTTCAATATTTCATCATCTCATATTCATGTTTACGGGAATGTGAATATCTCCTTTGTGAATAAGATGACGCAGGATTTTATCAGTAAATATATGAATGGTGAGATTAATGAACTTTACATGGTCTATTCCAGATTCATAAACCTCTCAAAACAGATTCCAACACTGGTAAAGTTGATCCCTGTAGAGCCTCCAAAGGCAGAAAAAGATTCAGGGGAGGCCTCTAATGAATACCTTTGTGAGCCAGGCATAAAAGAGCTGTTAGCCGTGCTGTTGCCAAAACATATCAGCGTACAGATCATGAATGCCTTTTTCCAGAACGAGGTCAGCGAATATGCTGCAAGGATGGCAGCAATGGATAATGCTAAAAAAAATTGTAAGGATATGGTTAAGGAGCTGACCCTGACATTCAACAAGGCAAGACAGGCGGCAATAACCGCTGAGCTTATGGATATTGTTGGCGGCGCTGAGGCCATATCATAATTTAAGGAGGTTTAGATTATATAATGAGTGAAGGTAAGATAATTCAGGTTACCGGTCCGGTTGTGGACATCGAATTCAAGGAAGGGGCATTGCCTGAAATGTTAACCGCCCTTCACATTACAAACCCTGCCATCGATGATACGAAAGACAATCTTGTCGTAGAGGTTGCCCAGCATCTAGGCGATAATGTTGTTCGTTGCATAGCGATGGATATTACTGACGGTCTGGTGAGGGGGATGAAGGTAAAAAATACCGGTAAACCCATTATGATGCCTGCGGGTGATGCGATACTGGGCAGGATTCTCAATGTTGTGGGTAGACCGGTTGATGGCAAAGGCCCTGTTAATGCAACAGAGTATCTGCCAATACACAGGCCTGCCCCATCATTCATTGAACAGGATACATCAGTAAATGTCCTTGAAACAGGTGTGAAGGTTATTGATCTTCTGGTGCCTTTTCCCCGAGGCGGTAAGATGGGGATGTTTGGCGGCGCCGGTGTAGGTAAGACAGTAGTTATGATGGAGATGATCAATAACATAGCACTGCAGCATGGAGGAATAAGCGTATTTGCAGGTGTCGGGGAGAGAACAAGGGAGGGAAATGACCTTTACCTTGAGATGAAGGAATCAGGGGTTATTGAAAAGGCTGCGCTCATTTATGGTCAGATGACAGAACCTCCGGGGGCCCGCGCAAGGATTGCCCTGTCCGCCCTTACAGCGGCAGAATACTACAGGGATGTCAGGGGGCAGGATGTCCTTCTTTTTATTGATAACATATTCAGGTTTACCCAGGCAGGCAGCGAGGTGTCGGCGCTCCTGGGCAGGATCCCTTCAGCGGTTGGATACCAGCCTACACTGGCAACTGACCTCGGGGCACTCCAGGAAAGGATTACATCGACAAAGAATGGTTCCATTACCTCTGTTCAATGTGTCTATGTACCGGCTGATGACCTTACAGACCCTGCACCTGCAACAACCTTTGCCCATCTTGACGGTACGGTTGTTCTTAACAGGGCCATATCAGAGCTGGGCATATACCCTGCGGTTGATCCCCTTGACTCGACATCACGAATACTGGACCCAAAATTCCTGGGTATGGAACATTACACTGTTGCAAGGAGTGTTCAGCAGATACTCCAGAAATACAAAGACCTTCAGGAGATTATAGCTATCCTTGGCATGGATGAGCTTTCAGATGATGATAAGATTACTGTTGCCAGGGCACGCCGAATTCAAAGGTTCCTTTCTCAGCCCTTTCATGTTGCCGAGGTATTTACAGGGACAAAGGGTAAATATGTGCCTGTAAAGGAGACCGTAAAGGGGTTTATGGAGATCATTGAGGGTAAGCATGATGACCTGCCAGAAAACGCATTTTATATGGTGGGCGGCATAGAAGAGGCCAGAGAAAAGGCTGAAAAGATGGCTCAAAGGCATTAGGGGCAAAATTAATCATGGGAAAACTGCATCTTGAGGTCATAACGCCCGCCGGGGTCGTTGCCAGTGTTCAGGCTGATATGGTTGTTGCCCCCGGAACAGATGGCAAGTTCGGTGTTCTACCCGGCCATATAAAATTTCTATCCGGTATTGTACCCGGTGAGTTACATTATACAAATGGCAATAAAACCGAATACATGGCCGTTTCATCAGGCTTTGCCGAGGTTAATAATAACAGGGTTTCTATCCTGGTAGATTCCGCTGAAATAGCTGGCAATATAGATATAAAAAGGGCCATGTCCGCGTTGGAAAGGGCAAAACAAAGGCTCACAAAAAAGTTGGATACAGGGGATACTGACCTGGCCAGGGCAGAGGCATCTTTAAAAAGGGCAGATTCAAGGTTAAAGGTCTCTGGCAAAAGCAGTTAACCGGAAAAGAAAAACAGTAAATAGAATTAGGCAGGCCTGTAGCCTGCCTTTTTTATTGACTTTTTTTTGATGGAAAGATTATAAGTGTAAACTCGAAGTTTAGTTTGTATCTATTCGAAAGAAGTGAAAAAACATGGAACAGTAAAAATGGGGGCATTATGGAATTTACCATTGAGACAGATTATTTTAAACTCCTTGAAGATAAAATTAACGACCTGATAAACAGGATACAGGAAGTAAAGGCTGAAAAGGATTCATACCTTAAAACAATCAATGAACAGAAAAGCCGGATTGATATATTAACCGATGAATTAACTGCGCTTCGTGAAAGCAAAAAGCAGGCAAAGGAAAGAATAACTACAATAATAGAAAAGATTGATAAACTTGCTGTTTAAATCCCTGGAGTAATCTTTTGGATAGGCCTATCAAAATAAAGATTCAGGATAATGAATACCTTATCAGAAGCAAGGGAAATGATACGGATAATGTCTATAAGATTGCAGAGTATGTTAATGAAAAGCTGAGAGAAACAGATGAGATAAGCAAGGGGATGTCAGAAAAAAGGGCGGCAATCCTGACCGCACTGAATATTGCCAGTGATTATTTCAGGGTGGTTGATGAAAGAGACAGGTTGTTGCAGGAGATACAGGATAAATCACAATCACTGATATCGGTTATAAACAGCAGGATAAAAGATTAAGGATTGTTTGTTAAGTAACATTGAGTTAAAATGGGAAAGATATCTATATAAACTGAATATGTCTGTTTTTGATAATAAAAACAGATATCGGGATGAATGAATAATAAAAGGGTTAAAGATTTTTTATATGGCATCAGAAGAAAAAATTTTAATACACTTTCCGGCTGCTAGACCCTGATTTATTATCAGGTGATACGGCCTATTATTTTAAATATCCTGTTCCTTTCAGTCCTTTCAATGCAGTATCATTCCCTGAGTTTACTGGCGTTTAAAATTACTAAAGAGGTACGGGGCAAATGCCCTATTAAACTAACACCTGAAAAGGCCTGGCTAAAAAAGGTTGTGAAAAAAACAGATAAAAGAGCAACCTGATTTGAGACAGGACTTATACAGAAGGAAGGTGAGACGATATGGATACAATCATGATTATTGGCGGGATAGCTGGTATCATTTTAATAATAATAGTCGGTTTTGCAGGGTTTCTATATGGCAAGAGGAAGGTAGAAAAACAATTTGAATCTATCACAGTATATTCAAAAAAGATCATCAATGAGGCCCACAGGCAGGCCAAGACAATTAAAAAAGAGGCCATGTTAAGGGCAAAGGATACTATCTATCAGTTAAAGAATGAACTTGACAGAGAGGCAAAGGAAAAAAATGAGCTTCTCATAGCCCAGGAAAGCAGGCTGGTTCACAAGGAGGAAAGCCTTGATAAAAAGATAAACCAGGTTGAAAGCAGGGAAGGCCTCATTTTAAAGCGGGAGAAAAACATCAATAAAATAGAGGAAGATCTTCAATTAAAAAATGAAGAATATAATAAAATTATTGCCGAGCAGAGGGTTCAGCTTGAAAAGGTGGCAGGGATTTCAAGTGAAGAGGCAAAAAAACTTCTGGTAATCTCTATGGAATCAGAGGCAAAACATGATGCTGCCAAACTTATAAGGAAAATCGAAAACGAGGCAAGGGAGACATCCAAAAAGAAGGCACAGGAGATAATTGCCCTTGCAGTAAAACGATACGCAGGCGATTATATTTCTGAGAACACCGTCTCTGTTGTTGACCTGCCAAGTGAAGAGATGAAGGGGCGCATAATAGGAAGAGAAGGCCGCAATATCAGGGCGATTGAGGCTGCAACAGGGATTAACCTCATTGTTGATGATACACCTGAGGCAGTTATCCTTTCCGGATTCAACCCGGTAAGGCGTGAGGTAGCAAGAGTCTCTTTATTAAGGTTGATAGAGGATGGCAGGATACACCCTGCAAGGATCGAAGAGATTGTTAAAAAGGTGGAAAAAGAGATAGATGCAAGTATAAAAGAGGCTGGTGAACAGGCCACCTTTGATGTTGGAGTGCATGGTATTGACCCGGAAATAGTTAAACTGATAGGCAGATTGAAATACCGGTCAAGCTATGCCCAGAATGTACTGGCGCATTCAAGGGAGGTGGCATTTATCTGCGGTGTGATGGCCTCTGAACTGGGTGTTAATGTCAAAAAGGCAAAACGTGCAGGGCTGCTTCATGATATAGGCAAGGCAGTTGATCATGAAATCGAAGGCCCCCATGCAATTATTGGCGCTGATCTGGCTAGAAAATATCATGAACCGGCAGATATTGTGCACGCAATACAGGCCCATCATGAAGATATTCCCCCGGATACAATACTTGCAGTGCTGGTCCAGGCGGCTGATACACTTTCAGGCGCAAGGCCCGGGGCAAGACGTGAGATGATAGAGTCTTACATAAAAAGGCTGGAAGAGCTTGAAAAAATAGCCATGTCCTTTACCGGTGTAAGCAAGTCCTTTGCTATACAGGCAGGCAGGGAGATAAGAATTATGGTGGAGGGTGATCAGGTTGATGATGATCAGTCTGCAATCATATGTAAAGATATCGCAAGCAAGATAGAAAAGGAGTTAACCTATCCCGGGCAGATCAAGGTTACTGTTATAAGGGAGACAAGGTCTGTTGAATATGCCAAATAAATGGTGTTTTGATAATTAAGCTTTCTTTTTAAAAGGGGGCATTATTGGAGAGGGCATTTTTTAACAAGAATGGTGATGCTGTAGCGTACCTGGCTGATGATTATGATTCAACTATCTATATGTGGCATGGTCAGCAGGTGGCCTATCTCTATAATGAAAGGTTGATTTATGGGGTCAATGGAAAACACCTCGGCTGGTATATTGACGGCATCATATTTAACAACAGTGGAGAAAGGATAGGCTTTACATCATCATCCTGCCCTATTGCACCATCAATTGAACCTGTAAAACCGAAAAAGTTCATGAAATATGAGTTACAGCCAAGATGGAAGGAAAACCCCCTGCCGAAACTTAAATATACCTGTGCTGATGCAGACCTGTCAGAATTTTTATTGGCTGGCGAGATTTATAACCCCAGACGCAGCAAAGCTACTATTAAAAAAACAGCCTGATGAGCAGATGATATTAAACCTTCAGACAGTCTAGTATGTAGGTCGGGTTAAGCGAAGCAACCCGACATTATTCGGCATTATCTTCTCCGCGTCACCATTCCCGACCTGCCTGCCAGCTGTAGCGTCTCCGATACTTAACTTGTATTCTGAAATAGTTATCAAATGAAGGTGGAAGGTTTCGCGAAAGTAGTTAGCGAAGGCCGGATCGGGAATCCATTTGTTTTCACCTTATAATTACTTTTCCACCTCGGGTGGATAGGAATCTGTCCAATGCGATTTTCGCACCCACATCTATTGGCGACAGGATGGGCCTTTTAAGTATAAGGAAGATAAGAGGCTCTTATCATTTTTACTATTACATTTGCTTTTAATTTCAAGAGCTATTCGGAGACCCCTTTAAAAAAAGCCTTAACCTTTATTACCTTCCCGGTCTTTGGCTGCTCCCGTTTGGTTTTTGCTTATCTGAATTTTCGGGGTTTATAGGTCTCCTTCCATACCGGAGGCAGATTGCTGTCCGAAGTAATAAACCTCTTTTTAAAATACCAGCGGCCATTAATTTTGACTAACTCGCTGTATTCACGGCCCTGATCAACAATCACAGGTGGTTTATTAATATCCGCATTTAAAACGCCGCTCCAGATTGCCCAGACTGTTGCAGTATCCCCTTCTACAGTAATAATCGGGTTGTTAAGCAGCATATGAAGCCTGCTTCCAACATGGGCGTTATCCTCATCCAGTCCGCCGTACATTTTTGCAATAGCCTCACGCCCTTTGGCAATCATTCCATTGACATCAAATTCCGCATCCTCAGTAAAGTACTGTGAGAGATTATGTCCGGAGCCTGCCGATATATCCACATAGTATCTTATAAGGATATCTTCGATCTGAATCCTGTCGAGAAGAGTCTCCTGCGTTACTATCTTTTCAGATGCAGCAGCAGGCAAAGTAATTATTAATATCAAAACTGCTGAAACGATTGATACGATACGAGATAAAACACCTGGTTTAATTAAAGAGATACTTATCATGTTCATGATTATTTATCCTCCTCTTATAGTTTTAAAACCAAATACTCCTCTTTTTTACCTCCAGCCTCTTATGCAATAGAAATTAATAACGATATCTTTGAGCGGGTGAATTTTTACCCGCTGCATTTGATGTTTTATGATTTCAAACACTAGCTGTTAAAATATTCTCTCACCTGTTTTATCGCGCAAAACTTACCGCACATGGTGCAGACATCGCTCTCACCAGGAGGGTTTTCACCCCTTACTCGTCTTGCCTTTACTGGGTCAAGTGCGCACTGCATCTGTGTTTCCCAGTCAAGATTTCTTCTGGCCTCTGCCATCCTTCTATCACGTTCAATGGCGCCTCTGTTCCCTCTGGCAATATCCGCCGCATGGGCTGCTATCTTTGTAACGATTACCCCTTCACGAACATCATCAATGGTGGGCAGAGATAAATGTTCAGAAGGTGTTACATAACATAAAAAATCCGCGCCTGCCTCACCAGCAACAGCCCCTCCTATTGCACAGGCAACATGATCATGGCCCGCTGCAATATCTGTAACAAGAGGCCCAAGCACATAAAAGGGGGCATTTTTACAGAGCTGTTTTTCAAGCATGATATTTGCCCTGATCTGATTCAGGGGTACATGCCCCGGGCCTTCTATCATAACCTGCACATCTTGTGCCCATGCAGCCTCAGTAAGCTCTCCCAGGGTCATAAGTTCATGTATCTGCGCACGGTCTGTTGCGTCTGCAAGGCATCCGGGCCTTAACCCGTCTCCAAGGCTTAAGGTTACATCATATTTTTTTGCTATCTCTAAAAGCCTGTCATAGTTTTCATAGAGGGGGTTTTCTTTATCATGATGCAGCATCCATGTGGTTAAGAGTGCCCCTCCACGGCTCACAATATTGGTGATCCTCCCCTGCCTTTTAAGCATTCCAAGCGCAGCCCTTGTGAGGCCGCAATGCACAGTAATAAAATCCACACCCTCTGCTACCTGTGTCTCTATTACCTCAAATATCTTATCAACTGTGAGATGTATCACCCCTCCCCTGCTGTTAATGGCCTCTACCACAGCCTGATATATGGGGACTGTACCGATTGGCGCTGTAGAGGCATCAATTATTTTTTTCCTGCACGCATTTATGTCTCCTCCGGTGGAGAGATCCATAACCGCATCAGCCCCGGCATCTATTGCAACCTGCATCTTCTCAAGCTCTTCATCAATATCAGCATGGTCTGATGATGTACCGATATTTGCATTAACCTTTATGGAGAGCCCTTCACCTATCCCGCACGGGCTCAATTTTTTATGATTAATATTGGCAGGTATTACAACTCGCCCCTTGGCGATATTATCCATCAGCGAATGCACATCGATATCTTCCTTTTGTGCCACTATCTTCATTTCAGGCGTAATAATCCCGGCCCTTGCGCTTGATAATTGTGTCATTTTAAAACCTTTTTCTTTTATAGATATTATAGACTATATTCGAATAATAGAAAGATGGAAGCTAACAATATGAATACATTATGTCAATTGAATTCCTTGTATTTACTGGATAATATTGATATATTTCAAATCATCTCAGCCCAACCCATACTGGAGATAAAAACATGAAAAAATTCTTCAAGTGCTTTTTATCATTTAATCCTGTTTCCATTTCTACCTTCGTTATCCTGTTTACCTGCATTATGCTCGGTTATGGTATCGAGATTTTTAATCTGTTTGAACTCAAGACATATGACCAGAGACTTAAATGGAGGGGGACAAGGCCCTCATCAGGCAATGTTGTTGCGGCTGTTATTGATGAAAAAAGCCTGGACAAGGAGGGCATGTGGCCATGGCCCAGATGGAAAATGGCAGACATTGTAAACAGGCTCTCTGATGATGGCGCCAAGGTTATTGGCATGGATGTCTTTTTTACTGAACCTGATAAAAGCATAAATCTTGAAATCATTGATCAGCTCCAGAAAAGGCTCAGCGAATTAAATATTACAGACAAGGGCATCAGTGAATACCTGGAAGAAAAAAAACAGCTTTCAGACAGTGATGCTGTTTTCGCTGAAGCAATAAAGAATTCAAAGGCAAAGGTTGTAATGCCCTACTTCTGGCATGGCAGCAAAGAAAGCCTTGGATATGAGATAGATAAGGAAGAGCTCGAAAAAAGATTTAAATTGATCGGGAACTCCGTTTACTCAATGATGGATTATGATGTGGCGCTTAATGATGAGTATGACCCCTTTGAAGGCGCATATATCAACCCTCATGCACCTGAGGTAAACCTGGAGGTACTCACAGAACCCTCAGCAGGGTCAGGGTATATTGATCCTCCGCTAACAGATGATGGTATCATACGCAGGATGCCCCTTGCTGTTAAGCATAAGGAGAGGGAAGATGTCTACACTGCATTTTCATTGCAGTGTGCATGGCACTATCTTGACTGCCCCCCGCTTATTTTGCAGATCACCAAATACTATGGAATTGATGGGGTAAGGATAGGCAGGCTATTTGTACCAACCGATGAAAAGGGGGGCCTGCTTATTAATTATTACGGGCCAGGTGGCTCCATTCCCCATTATTCTGTAACAGACATACTTCAGGGGAAGATTGAAAAAGGCACATTTAAGGACAAAATTGTTATCGTGGGCTCTACAGCACAGGGCGCCCATGATTTAAGAAATACCCCTTTTGATTCAGGCCAGCCCGGCCTGGAGGTGCATGCCGCAGTATTAGAAAATATTATCAGCCATGACTTCATTGCCAAGACAATAAATGTGCCTGAATATGATTATCTGGCGATTATAATCCTGGGCCTCATTATTGCCCTGATCCTGCCAAGGACAGGCGCAATAACAGGGTTGGTTGCAACTGTAGGTGTCATGATCGGCTATATCTATCTTTGCATGTGGTTGTTCTCAGAATTCGGGATATGGGTAAATATGGTGTACCCGGTCTTTGGCGCAATCCTTTTATTATATTCATCACTTACGGCATATCGCTATCTTGTTGAAGAAAAGAGCAAGAGATTTTTGCATTCAACCTTTTCAAGCTATCTCTCTCCAGAGCTTATTTATGAGATGGTTACAAGCAAGACAATGCCAGAGCTTGGCGGTGAAGCGAGGATAATGACAGCATACTTCACTGATATACAGAATTTTTCCGTGTTTTCCGAAAAGCTTACTGCACCCCAGCTTGTTGAACTGTTAAACGAATTACTCTCTTCAATGACAGAGATCCTGCTTGAACAAAAGGCAACACTTGATAAATATGAAGGGGATGCGATCATAGCATTCCTGGGCGCGCCTGTTCATATACCTGATCATCCGCTTCGAGCATGCAGGACAGCTGTCAATATGCAGGCAGAACTGAATGAGCTGCGCAAAAAATGGAGTACCGAAAAATTACAGCCTGGCGCGCCATTAAGAAACATAAAAGGCCTCCCACCTAACGAATGGGCACCCGGCGATAAATGGCCAAAGGTGGTACATGATATAATGATGCGCATAGGCATCAACAGCGGCGAGATTGTAGTGGGCAACATGGGGAGCAAAATGCGTATGAACTACACCATGATGGGTGATGCGGTTAACCTGGCAGCACGCATTGAGGCAGGGGCAAAACAGTATGGCATCTACACAGCAGTGAGTGAATATACCCTCAACCTGGAATATATTAATGAAACGGGTGAAAAGGATCGTGCTATTAATCATGTGGAGGCGCGTTTTATTGACAACATTATTGTTGTAGGCAGATCAAATCCTGTAAAGATTTATGAATTATGCGCCATGAAGGGCGCCCTCACAGAGCATGAAAAGGAGCTTTTTAACCTGTTTAATCAGGGAATGAAGTATTATCTCAACATGCGATGGAAGGCTGCAATAGAATGTTTTGCGGAATCCCTTAAATTTGAACGTATCCCTGCTGAGGCAAAAACAAACCCCTCGGAGGTGTATATTAAAAGATGTGAAGAGTATCTTAATAATCCACCTGTAGCACTAGGAGAAAAATGGGATGGAGTATACAGGCTGACTGAGAAGTAGTATTAGAATATTTTATCACTATCAATCAGGATGGTAACAGGGCCGTCATTAATCAGGTGCACATCCATTGTCGCCTGGAAAATTCCTGTAGCCACCTCAATATTCTGCTCTTTTATCAGCCCGATAAATTTTTCATAAAGCGGGTTCGCCTTTTCAGGCCTTGCCGCCTCAATAAATGATGGCCTTCTGCCCTTGCGGCAGTCACCCCACAGGGTAAACTGGGAGACAACCAGCATAGCCCCTTTTATGTCTGTAAGAGAAAGGTTCATAAGGTCATCTGCGTCAGGGAATATCCTCAGGTTGATTATCTTGTTTGCCATATACTCGCAATCTTTTTCTGTGTCTCTTTCACCTACACCTAAAAAGATAAGAAGACCCTTTGATATGGCGCCCACGACCTTATCATCTATCTCTACCCTTGCCTCTTTTACCCTTTGAATCACTGCCCTCATATTTTTTCCTGCTCCTTGATTAATATGGTCAAACCTATTATGTTACGTGTAAGTTTTCAAGAAAAACAAAATCATTATTGAATTCTATAGAAGGGGTGGACCTGTGTGTCCACCCGGTATTTGAGGATGTTATCGGGATCATCGGGCAGGCACACAGGCCTGCCCCTACATTACTTAAAATGTTTTTATACGCTTTTGAAAATGTAACATCCCTGATTAAAGGAAGAATATTTTTAAATTAGAAAAAAAATTATAAGGTTTGTTAATGGATAGTCTGATACTTATCAACCCCTGGATATACGATTTTGCTGCCCATGATTTGTGGTCAAAACCCCTTGGCCTGCTTTATATTGCAGGATATTTAAGAGGTTTGGGGCTGAATGTCCATGTGATCGACTGCATGGATAAAAACAACCCTGATATGCTGAATAGCTTTTCAGCCAAAAAACCGGTGGTAAAAAGATATGGCACAGGAAAGTATTACATGGAGGAGATAGAAAAGCCTTCTGCATTAAAGCATGTACAGCGTAAATATAGCAGGTACGGCATTCATCCTGATATTTTTAGAATATTATTAACATCAATTGAGAAACCTTCTGCAATACTGGTAACATCGCTTATGACATACTGGTACCCCGGGGTAATAGATTCAATAAGGATTGTAAAAGAGATACACCCCGGTGTCCCTGTAATCCTTGGAGGAATCTACGCAAGGTTGTGTCCAGATCATGCGAGAAACTTTTCAGGTGCAGATAATGTGGCAAGTGAAATAAACCTGGATAACATCTCATCGTTACCCGATATCCTTGCCAGTTTTAACATCTCTGTAGAGACAAGGCATGCCTTGTCTCTACGGGGTGCTAGTGCCTTTTACCCAGCGTTTGATACATACAACAAAATTGATTATATTACCATCCAGACATCAACAGGCTGCCCATACAAATGTAAATACTGCGCAAGCAGGTTTCTTTATCCTGTCTTTAAAAGGCGAGACCCTGACGATGTTGTCTCTGAAATCATACACTGGCATACCGGATATAATGTGATCGACTTTGCCTTTTACGATGATGCCCTGCTTATTGATTCAGAGAGGCATATTGTTCCTATCCTCGATAAATTAAAAACCAATAACATCAGGGTCAGGTTTCACACACCCAATGCCCTTCATGTAAAGGAGATCACATCGGATATAGCAAGGCTGCTCTTTTCTTCAGGGTTCACCACTATAAGACTCGGTCTTGAGACATCAGATATGGATATGCACAGAGAGCTGGATAAAAAGATCGCCCTTGGTGATTTTGAGACCGCGGTAAGGAATCTACGAGAGGCAGGATTTACCAAAAAGGATATTGGTGCATATATACTGATGGGGCTCCCCGGTCAATCAGTAGAATCAGTTACAGAGACTGTGATGTTTGCTGATAAAGCTGGTGCAATGCCCTATCTTGCCGAATATTCTCCACTTCCTGAAACACCTTTATGGGAACCATCAGTAGCATGCGCAAGATTTGACCTTAAAAGCGACCCCATATTTCAAAATAACTCTCTTTTATCCTGCTGGAATGATGATCAGTTAAAAAAATTACCTGAACTGAAAGCCGTTGTCAAAAAGATAAGAGAGGCATGATGATTACTTTTTTCACTGTTGACAATCATTAAGTAATATTAAATTATCAGAACGATTGGTTTTAAAGACAAAACTGGTAATAGTCATTGATGTGGGAGGTCAAAATGGAAACAGAATGGGCAAAACTTACCGCCGAAGAAAAGAGGGAAAAGAGATTCAGGAGCTGGCTTTATCCTGAGAATATTGCATTTAATACCCCTGAAGCACAGGAGGCTTACAGGGCAAGGGTCAAAAGGATAATTGCCGCAATAAAGGTTGAAGAATCTGACAGGGTACCGGCTATATCTCACCCCGGTTATGCGCCTGCCTTTTATGCAGGGTTTACTATTAAAGAGGTAATGTACGATTCAGAAAAGCTCTTAAAGGCCTGGTTTAAGTTTATGGATGATTTTGACCTGGATGTGCTGCCTGACGCATACCTTATACGAAGCGGCAGGGCCATGGAGATAACAGGTGTAAAGACAACCAAGTGGGCAGGATGCGGCCTCCCGGATAATGTATCGCACCAGCATGTGGAGATAGAGATTTTAAAGGCCAGTGAATGGGATCACTATGAAAATGACCGCTCCGATTTTAACTTACGAGTCATGCTCCCCAGGACACACAGGGCAGCAGAGCCCTTTGCAAAACTTCCGCCGCTCGCCATGTTAGGGGGTTTTGGCGGAGCAAGTTCGCTGGCAGCCTTTGCAGCCCCTGATGTGCAGGCAGGTTTCAAGGCATTTGCTGAGGCCAATGAGATAGAAAAAGAGTGGCACAAGGCATTAGATGCCATTACTGATCGCGGTCTAAAAATGGGCTTCCCCAATTTTTTCAGGTTTGACATAGGCGGAGGCGCACCACTGGATGCCCTTGGGGCCGGATTAAGAGGTACCAAGGGGACTATAATGGACATGTTTCAAAGGCCGGAAAGACTCCTTTCCAACATGGATAAGATGGCGGATATGAGTATAAAGATGGCCGCCATGATGCCATTTGCAGCAGGCACACCAGTGGTATTTATCCCCCTGCACAGGGGTGCAGACGGCTTTATGTCTGAAACACAATTTAAGACATTCTACTGGCCCTTCCTTAAAAGGGTGGTAGAGGGATATATCAATGAAGGGCTTGTGCCCCTTCTTTTTGCTGAAGGGGGTTACAACTCGCGGCTTGAGCTCATACAGGATCTGCCTGACAGGGGAGTTATATGGTATTTTGACCAGACCGATATCTTTAAAGCAAAGGAGATACTCGGTAGCAGGTTCTGTATAATGGGGAATGTGCCCACATCAATGATGGTTACCGGAAAGGCAGCTGATGTAAAGGCCTATTCAAAGAGGTTGATTGAGAAGGTTGGCAGGGGTGGAGGTTATATACTTGCACCTGGCGCAACCGCTGATGAGGCAAAATTTGAAAACATCAGGGCCATGAATGAGGCGGCAAGGGAGTGCGGTAAAAAGTAAATTCAAGATTTCCGGGTAGAATTGGGAAGTTTCCTTCCCAATCCCCCCACAGACCCGTACGAGCGCGATTAACGCATACGGTTCCTCA
>JAFGFM010000172.1 GCA_016931115.1 Deltaproteobacteria bacterium
CCAAATATCAATTGCTTATATGCACTCACCCCCGATTTATTCCCTCATTTTTATGTCTTTTTCTCAAAGCTGCGGAAGTTGGGCTAGGGCATCCTCACCGGTAAAATTCAATATATTGATCCCCATTTCCTGGGCCATTTCGACGGGATTGAACTCTATCTTAATCTTGCCAATGGATTCCTTGATCATCAGCTCAGCTATACTCATGGCACTTAAAAAAACCTCATTCGCCTGTGATTCAAGTTCATATCTTCTGGTGTCGTTTAATTTTTCAGGACGAGACAACATCCATAAAAAGATATGTGTATCAATGAGAATTTTCAAAGTTATTCTCCGTAAAACATAGCATTTAATTCTGCATTTTCTTCTAGAAAATCATCAGGTATTTTTATTTGACCTTTTAATAACCCCAATTTCCGCTTTGCTTTGGGATTATGTGATACCAGTTGAACCAGAGGTATGTTATTTTTTGAGATAATAACCTCTTCACCATTATAGGCCATCTCTACCAGCTTGGATAACTTGGCCTTTGCCTCGGAAACATTGATTATCATTTTATTCTCCTTAATCCATTTATTACGGGTCAAGTGTACCAGATCAGACCATGTTGGTCAACTTATGAAAAAGTCGAAATACTATTAGAAATGCAAGAAAAGCATTTGTGATTAATATGGATTATTTATTGACACCCCGGCTGTAAATCCATAAACTCCAATCCCAAAAGGCTTCCTTTCTCCTGCTTTCAGACCCATCTGCTTTTGAACTCAGGTGAATATGGAATCGAAAAATAATTGTAAACCAGCTTGGGTTAATAACCCAACATTCTTTTAGGATTTTGTTGGGTTGCTTTGCTTAACCCAATTTACGTACTAGAATGTAATTTTTTATTATGTCGATTTATTATATGCATAATCATTTAACCATAAGACAGTAAGTAAGATGATCATACCCTTAATCATGGCAATTTGGTTTGGAACTTCTGCAAAGAAGACCGGCAAGAGTATGATAGTATGGGCGGTTGCTGGCGCTATACTGACTTTCATTGTTTCAACGATATATGTAAATCTAGGATTGTTCCTTGTATTCGGTTCATTCACAGGCCAGGTAGAATTTAATATATTCTTTACTCAGTATAGTGCTGTAAGAATAATCGCAGTAATTGCCTCAACAGGCACAATGATTTTGATTAAACAAGTTATTTTTACAACTTCACCTGCCATTCCTGATATTGATACTGATTTTATTTTTTTCACAAAAGACCTAAGTGTAAATTTTGGAGGCCTGACAGCCCTTAATAATGTAGAAATTAATGTAAAAGAGGGAGATATTCATGGACTCATTGGTCCAAATGGAGCGGGAAAAACAACCTTCACAAATGTTGTATCAGGACTACTTAGGCCAACAAGTGGCGAAATACGTTTTAAGGGCAAATATATTAATAATCTGGACCCGCACATGATCGCCAATATCGGCATATCCCGCACATTCCAGAAGGCACAGGTGCTTCCAGGTCTGAACTGCCTCGAAAATGTCATGACAGGCTGCCATGCAGGCATAAAGTCAGGCATGTTAAAGACCATGCTCCTCCCCGGTTTTTTAAGAAAGGGAGAAGAAGATGAGATAAGGGAAAAGGCGAAACTCCTTCTTGACCTTGTGGGCATGGCCAATTTGATTCATAAGGCAGGTAGCGACCTTTCATGGATGGAATGCCAGCTCATACAGATCGCACGTTCTATGGCAACAGCGCCCAAACTGCTGATACTTGATGAACCTACCGCAGGCATGGGGTTTGATGAAAGCCGCATGGTTGGAAATATTATCCGACAGATCAGGGATGCGGGTGTTACTATCATACTCATAAGCCATGATATGAAACTTGTAATGGAGAACTCAGACATGGTCTCTGTGCTGGACTTTGGGGAGATGATTTTTGAAGGGGGGCCTGAGGCCCTTAGGGATAATCAAAGAGTACTGGAGGCATATCTTGGAACAGAATAGCCTCCTGACCATAAATGGTATATCCTCCTTTTACGGGCCCATATGTGCGATCAGGGATATCTCGATGGAGATATGCCATAATGAGATCGTCGGTCTTATAGGAGCTAATGGCGCAGGGAAATCAAGCCTTATGAAATCCATTCTTGGTATCAGGCCGGTTAAAAGCGGCAGAATTATATTTAATGAGAGGAATATCACCCACACCTCAACCCCTGAAATAGTCGCATCAGGCATTGCATATGTCCCTGAGGGGGGAGGCGTTTTTCCATTCATGACTATTAAGGAAAACCTTCAACTGGGCGCTGTTCATTACAGGGGTAATGTTAATGAACGGATTGAGATGATATATGAAAGATTCCCCCTGCTAAAGGAGCGGGAGAACCAGCAGGCAGGGACACTGAGCGGCGGGCAGAGGCAGCTTGTTGCAATAGCGAGGGCGCTGATGTCATCACCTGAGCTACTTATGCTTGATGAACCGTCACTTGGTCTTGCACCGAAGGTTGTTGAAGAGCTCTTCAGGCTGATCATGGATTTAAAGAATGATGGATATACCATACTCTTGAGCGAGCAGAACGCCAGAAAGACATTGCAGCATGCAGATCGTGCCTATGTGTTCCGGACAGGTAGTATCATTCTGCATGGCACAGGTAAAGAACTTATGGATAACCCGGTTGTGCAGGAGGCGTATCTTGGTGGATAATTCCGAAGAAGAAATAAAATTAACGTTGAACATCGAACATCCAACATCGAATATTGAATGAAAAGATGGAAGCCTTTATAAGCTATATAATATCAGGAATACAGCTCGGTATCCTTTACGGGATAGTAACCATAGGGTTTAATCTTTTAATCCTTGTTACAGGTGTGCTTAATTTCAGTTACAGCCACCTGCTTGTCCTTTCCATGTATGCGGGCTGGCTCATACTTGAGGCAACAAACAACATCTGGCTTGCAGCCGGGGGTACTGTTATAACAGGGGTGATCCTCAACACAGTACTAACGCCGCTTTTTTTGCCATTTATAAAAAAACGGGCGCATCTGGAGTCACTTGTCATATCAATAGGTATAGCGCTTATCAGTGTTGAGGTAATGTCACACTGGCTCAACACGGGGTTACCCATAGCCTTCCCCAAGACTGTCCAGATGTCCGATTCCGCCATCAAGTTTGGGCTTGCCAGCATCGGGGTGGGCAGGATTATTTCCCTTGTCGCAGGGATAATACTTTTATTTTTATTTTTCAGATTCCTGTATCACAGCAAACAGGGAAGGATATTACGGGCAGTGGCACAGGATACAGAAGTGGCAGCAATGATGGGGATATCCATATCAAAAACCATGCTGATCAGTTTTACCCTTGGTGGGCTTCTGGCAGGTATTGTGGCGATCCTTATGGCTGTATCCCTTGGTTCAGCATCAGCCGAACTGGGTGATAACATCACCCTCATGTGCCTTGCAATACTCTTTCTTGCAGGCATAGGAAACCTTAAGGGCGGCCTCATCTGTGCCATATTTATGGGAATTGTCGAAGGTTTGGTAATGGGTTATCTGCCTCCTGACTGGACAAAGGCATTTGCTTTTTCAGTAATACTGGTGGTACTTTTGTTTAAACCTGAAGGTATTTTTGGTTCGCAGCATTAAGCATCTTTAGAGGTAAAAGCGTGACACTTTTTCAATTTTACTTTTTAGAGTTTTCAGCCATATACATAATGATAGGATGGGCAGTGTACCTGATGTTCTGCATAAACCAGCCCTATTTCGGCTCCCTCTACTCCATGTGCATCGGTGCATATTTTGCCGCATACACATCCATCAACTGGGGCTGGCCTGTGTGGCTTATACTTATTGGCGCTGTTATATTAAGCATACTGATTGCCCTGATACCTGCCTTCAGGCTCGCAAAACTCGGCCCATTTCCGATGGTTATTGCCAGCATTGCATTACTCTTCATAATACAGACCATTGTAAAAAATACTGATGTACTTGGCGCACGCTATGGTCTGTTTGGCATGCCATTTATCCCGCAGCACATTACGCTGATGATAACCTATGGTCTGCTGTTATTAATCGGATATGTGGTCTTTCATCTGGACTATTCCCATATCGGAAGGGCAATGGATGCCATACATTTTGACAGGGATGTGGCAGAGACACTGGGCATCAACACTAACAGGCTTAGCGTTCAGTTTCAAATTATCAGCTCAGCCATAGGCGCTATCGCAGGGGTACTTTATGCCTACACAATGCAGGGGGTCTTCCCTGCGGCATTTAATATGAACCTGATGATGTATGCCATAACAATAGTGGTCCTGGGCGGTATGTATACCATGTGGGGGGTAATCATCTCTGCGCCATTTTTATGGGGTATCAGCCAGTTCCTGCCGAAAAACCTTACAGGGCTTTCCATAATAGTATATGGTGTGTTATTGATTGTCATGCTGCTGGTGCGACCTGGCGGCATTATAGACAGAAAAACAATAAAGATATTTGCAAAGGGGTAATTAATGAGATTACGAAAAAACAACCTTATGTTATTATTCGCTTCTGCGTTGGTGTGCCTTTTAATTTTTGTCTCATGCGGCCAGAATGAACCGGGAAAGAGCGGCCCTGCCAGTGAATGGAAGATACCATACCTTATATTTCTCTCCGGCCCGATTGCGGGAGATGCTGCCCAGCATAAGTGGCTTACAAACCATGTTGTTGATGAAATCAACAGCTCAGGCGGCATCGCAGGAAAACCTTTAAAGGTTGAATATTATGACACTGCCATGGATCCCCCAAAGGCTGCTTCCTGTATGGCTCAGATAATTGATGCAAAGGCATTGTGTCTGCTTGGCCCCATGAACGGTGATGAATGCAAGGCAGCCATGCCACTTGCCGTGCGGGAAGGGATATATGCATTTTCAGGGACTGCAACAGACGATATATTAAATCAGTTTAAGCCCTGGGTTTTAAATACCTCCGGCACAGTGGAAGAGGAAAAGGCATATGCCATGCCCCTGTGGGTTAAGCATGTGCCTGATGTAACATCTATAGCAGGCATCATTGAGCCAACCTATACATTCATAACCACTACGTGGGATGCTCATAAAGCGAAGATTGAGGAGATGGGCATAAAGACATACGACACTATTGAAGCCCCCTCAGGAATGCTTGACTACAGCAGCATTGCTGTAAGGGCAATAAATACGGGAGCCAATGCATTCTATGTGGCATGCTCTGAAGACAACGCAGCAAAGGTGGTAAAGGAATTGATAGACCGCGGTGTTAACCCTAACCATATCTGGCTGTGGGCCAATTCAATGGGGCCTGTGTTCCTGAAACAATCCGAGGGATACAATGAGGGGCTTTATACCGGCACATCACCTACATACAGTGAAAACCCGAAATATGATGAATACCTTAAACTATATATGGAGACCCATAACGGTGAAACTCTTAAATTCATGTGTCATTACAATGCCGAACTCTTATACCTGATAAAGGAGGCCATTGAGGTACAGGGGATCACAGGAGACCCGGCAAAGCTCAAGGAAGAGCGTAATAAGATAAGGGATTTTGCCAATAACAAAAAAGGGTTCAAGGGGCTGAAATACACCTTTGATATTATAGATGGTCAGGGGGTATCTATACCCAAGTATCTTTACAGAATAGAAAATGGCCAGACCGTGCTTATAGACAAGGCAGTACCCAAAACCATTACTGATGCTAAATAAGATGCCGCTTTTGACTTTTAATAATGGAAGGACGCAACATGGCTATTATTAACTGGTATTCATCACTCTCCCGTAAACAGGTTATACAGATGTACGGGACAATACTGATCATGTTGCTGATTGTCCTTATTGGGATTTTAGTGGACAGGAACAGCAGACCTGTTCAGGATAAGAGCTATACCATCGATATGACAATAAAGGAGATAGCCCCTGACCTCAATGTAACCATAAAGGCGCTGGCCCAGGAGCTTGCTCTTCCAGTACCGTTGAAAGGATCAGGGGAAAAGCCACTGAAGGAACTGGGTGTCAGCCAGGATAAACTTAACGAGGTAGTGGAGCATCTTCTTTCCCATAGTGGTGCTATGCTTAAATATTTTATATTTGCGGCCCTGTCTCTGGGAGGGCTGGTATTCATGGTAAAACTTGGCAGGCCTGAGCTATCTGGATCAGAAGACAAAAAGAGCTGGTATCCACGGACACCCTATCTGGTTTTACTGATAATCTCCCTGGTTTTTGCAGGATTTTATATGGGTAAATCGCCCAACCCAATGGAAGGGGTGGTTAAGGTCTTCAAATCCCTGGCAGGCCTGTACCCTGATCCATGGATAAAATTGACCGCATTTATTTTTTTCATGGTATTGGCCCTAATAGGTAATAAGCTCATCTGCGGATGGGCATGCCCCTATGGCGCGCTACAGGAACTGATCTACAGTATACCTCTGCTTAAAAGGGCAAAGAAAAATCTTAAATTCCCCTTTATTATCACAAACACGATACGTACAGGGATCTTCCTTCTGGCCATTCTAATCCTGTTCGGCATACTGGGAAATAAACAGGGGTTTGTTCTCTACCACAACATGAATCCCTTTAACCTCTTTGATCTCAAATTTGAATCCATCTGGATAATAATTACAATAGTAGTAACCCTTGGTGCGGCATTTGTTTTTTACAGACCCTTCTGCCGTTTTATTTGCCCCTTTGGCCTCTTATCATGGCCCCTGGAGAGAATCAGCATGTTCAGGGTGCGCGTTGACAAAGAAAAATGCACAGGGTGCGGTGCATGTATTACGGCCTGTCCTCTGGACGCTGCGAAAGGTATTGTCCTTGGGAATAAAATGCCAGAGGATTGCTTCAGTTGCTCCAGATGCCTGAACAAATGTCCTGTGGATGCGATAAGATATAAATAGTCAAAAGCAAAGTATATCTTAAATGAAAAACAGGATTATCCAAATAACCAAATACTACCAATTAACTCCTTTTTAAAATACCCGCTCCTTTACCGAAAGATAAAGATATCAAAATTTATTTATCAAATTTTTTCACCCATAATATGTTAAAAAATATAAACATTATACATTGCTTTTAGTAATGTAAACAGTCTGTAATCCGTGCATTATCCCTTCTGTTTATTGATATAATATTTATAAATGTAAAATGACATTTAAAAAACTTGACAGTGAAACTGGTGAAAGGTTAATAAAAATAAAATTATTATGAAGAACACAAGGGATATCCTTGAAAAGCCCTTTATTCAGGGTGGTTGTATAAAAAGGAGTTAAAAATGAAAATAAAACAATTTGTAGTCACAGCCTTTATCATTCTGACCTCTGTCATTGTTCCTGTCTGGACACAGGCGAATGACAATTTATCAAAAAATAAAAATCCTGAAGAGGTGGTAAAGGCTGCTGTAATAGGTGGCATGACCATGACAGGTATGTGGCAGAAGGTTTCTGAAATGTTTGAAGCGAAAACAGGAATTAAGGTCGAGGTTGTGGCAACCGGTCCAAGGGCCGTCATAGAAAAGCCCTTCAAACAGGGAGAGGTTGATCTGCTGACAATGCACTCAGGAGATATTACAACAGACCTGGTTGCAGATGGGTATGGCATTAATATGATTCCATGGACACATAACAACACGGTAATCATAGGCCCGACTGAGGACCCGGCAGGAATAAAAGGCATGAAGAGCGGGGCAGAGGCCTTAAAAAAAATTGCAGCGACCAGATCAAAATATTTAGATATGTGGGGGATTGGCAAGCGTGAAATAAGCCAGAAAATGTGGAAAAAGGCAGGAATATTTCCACCGGAAGGTGACTGGGTTATAAAAGAGGAGAGAAGAAGTACCGAAGAGATACTTATTTGCCTCAGTGAGCAAAAGGCCTACAGCTTTTTTGGGAGGATCCCGGTTCTGTTTGAAAAAAGAGAGTTCAGTGGCCTGGAAATAATGGTTGAGGATGACCCGGATATGATGAGGCCATACATAGTTATGCTTGCTAACCCCAAGGCCTTCTCTCATGTGAACTATGAAGGGGCAAAAAAATTACAGGATTTTTTACTCTCAAAAGAGGTTCAGGATTTTCTGGGAAAATTCAAGGCTGATGAATTCGGAGGGGTGCCTCTGTTTTATCCCTTAAGGAACAAGGCTTTAGAAGAAAACAGGATTAAAAATAATAGCATTAATTAAAAGGAATAAAATTGAAAACGCTGAATTATATAACTGGTATTTTTTTAATTGCAGGATTCATCTCAACACAGGCAAATGCCTCTGAAAAACATAATGGCCAGACGGTGTACACCCTTGGTGAAATAGTTGTTTCAGCGGAAGGGCAAGGGGTAGAGACAATTGGAACAGTAAGGGAACTCACTTCTGATCAAATAGAGGCATCAGGAGCTGAAACACTTGATGAGGCATTAAAGCTTTTACCCGGGATAAATGTTGTGACAGGCGGCCAGGGCGTCCCAAGGCTCAACCTGAGAGGGATGAGACCAAGACATGTAACACTTCTTATTGATGGTATTCCATTCAATTCAGCAGGCGATGGCCAGTTCGACCCCAGCCTTATTACTACAGTGAATATAGCAAAAATAAAAATATCCTATGGAAATGATTCAGTCCTTTACGGCACCGGGGGGCTTGGAGGTGTAATCAACGTTATCACAAAAAAGGGAACAGAAAAGACAGAAATCAATATTGATGGAAAATACCGGCAAAAGGATAACATACTTGCCAAAGCAAATATTTCCGGTGGGACAGACAAGGTGAATTATTTTGTAAGCGCGAGCGACTATAGCAGCGATGGGTACAGACTTTCCGATGATTTTATTAAAACTGATTATGAAGATGGCGGAACAAGAAATAACAGCGACAAAGAATTAAGAAGCCTTTTTGGTAATGTGACATTAACACCGAATGATAAAACTCAGGCAGGCCTGATCATAAATTACATTACAGGAGAGTATGGCATCCCTGCAATCACTCTTGATAGAGATGATCCCTTTGGAAAAAATCCAAAGTACGAAAGAGTGGATGACCATGAGGCCATCAGCATGAGTCTTTCCGGATGCTATAACATTAATGGCCACTTAAGCTTCAGGGGATGGGCCTTTATGAATGATCTTGAAGAAATAAAAAATGGGTATGACAACGATACCTATACGACACAAAGATCAAGAAACTCCTACAGGGCGAATGAAACCACCGAAATCCGCGGCGCAACTCTTCAGACTCAGTACCTGTTTGATAATTCCGGAAAGGTATCTCTCACACTGGGAGCAAAGAAAGAGAGGTTTAAAAGTCTTGGATGGATTATGGAATCAGCTTCAAGCGGTGGCGGAGGCGGTGGAGGCGGTGGTTCAAGTACCGCGGTCCAAAGCCCCTTTGATGAAACCCATGAAATAACGACACAAACTGTGGCAGTCGAGTATGAAATACAACCTTTGGAAAGCCTTGGTTTTGTAGCTGGCTACGGGTACTCCTGGTTAAGAAAGGAAAATAATCCTGATGATGACACCGATAATTTTATGGTCGGATTTAACTATGACTTCACAAAAAACAGCAGAATCAGGGGATCTATTGCAGACAATATCAGGTTTCCATCTGTTACGCAGCTATACGGTGTTGATGAGGGTAATCCGAATCTGGACTTTGAAAAGTCAATAAATTATGAGCTTGGTTTTGAGCAAAGCATGAATAACATTGATACAATCTTTTCCATAACCGGTTTTAGAAGAGATGTTGAGAACTATATCTCAAAGGATGATGATGGTGTAAACCAGAACCATGAGGAATATCAATTCCAGGGGGTGGAGATAACAGCCGGAAATAATTCCATCGAAGATCTGGAACTGAGACTGGCATACACATACATGGACTCTAAGGATAAATCCAGAGATACACTTGTTAATCAGATCCAGTATAATCCTGAACACACGCTTGCTTTTGAATGTGTTTATAATTTTGCATTCGATGTCTCAGCCTATACCAGCATCGAACGCATAGAAAAGCAGTACTACTATAACAGCGATTACACGCTGAAGGGCAGACTTCCTGATTATACGGTTATAAACCTCAGGGTTGAAAAGAGGCTCTTTTCAGGATCAATGAAGATATATGTCGGTGCAGACAATCTTTTTGATAAAAACTACTTTGAAAGCTATGCGCTCCCCAGAGAAGGAAGGAGCCTGTATGGGGGTTTCACATACTCTTTTAGATGATGAGGTCGATATGAAAACAAAAATATATTTGATCGGTTTTAGTTTATTTTTAGTGGTAGTTTTTGCGGTCCAGACAGTGTTTGCAGGTTCTGCAAAATTCTACATTGTCGGCATGGGCACTGTGCCAGACCTTTTAACAATTCGCGGTGCAAAGACAATTGAACAGAGTCAGATTATCATGCTGGAGGATGAACAGGATAAGGATACCTGGAAAGAGTATATCGGGCAGAAGGAGGTCTGGATGGTCCCCAATTCAGCCAGGCGTTATTTTGGCCTTGATCCAGATAAGATGAAGGATGAAAAGCTTAAAATCAAGGTGAAAGAGACAGATAAGATTCGCAGAGATATTATTGACAGAATTGCTCAGGCTGTAAGAATGGGAAAAACTGTTGCGGCCTTACAATCGGGTGATCCCATGATGTTCGGCATGACCTATTACCTTGAGATGCTGCCAGATGATATCCCGACCGAAATAATACCCGGTATTGGTGCGTTTCAGGCGGCAAGCGCAGCAGTGGAGATGAGCCCGCCATACGGATGGGATACGAACTCAGTGATCCTGACAGCGGCTGACTGGCCTGAGAGAAAAGATAAAAACGAAACATTAATGTCACACCAGGTAAGCATGGCCTTTTATACCATGTTTCTTGATTATCCGGGGTTATTTAAAGATTTGAACCGCCATTACCCTGCGGATACCCCTGTCGCGGTTGTATGTAATGCCGGAGACCCTGGTAAACAGAAGATAATCCGCTCGTCAGTTGGTAAGTTTCTTGATGAGGTAAAATATAAAGAGCTTCCGGTTCATATGCTCTTTGTGGGTAAATTTTTAACAGCAGGCCAGGCCAGAAAAGATGCCCTGATGAATGTGCTTGAAACCCATCCATAGTTATTAATCAAAATGGAAAAGGCCGGATATACTGCGTACCCGGCCTTTCGTCTCAGTCTGAAAAGGCAAAATATTATTAAATCCGTATTTTGCAGTAGCAAGCTAATATAAAATCAGTATCTAATCATGCCTTACAAGAAAATATAGGTTATTTCAGTACCTTTATAATAACCACCTTTTCATCAGGTGTCTTCCTGTACCATTCAAGGATATCATTGATTTCTTTTTTTACTGCCAGTTGTTCAGGTGAGCCTTCCTTCAACGACCTGGATTTGGCCATTAATTCCTTAAAACCCTTCCCTCTGTTCATTGCCTCCTCGGTCAATCTGGCTTCTACCTGTTTTCCGGTTTTGGTATCAGTTAAAATCAGAGACATCTCATTCCGATCTTCTACAGTAAGGGCTTTATTCCCGTAGGTGGTTCCTGCCCCGACCTGTATTCCGTCAACATTGCAGGCAAACATAAAGGTCTTTGCCTCTATTCTTCCCTGAGCATTTAATGCCTCTTTTGCGGCAAGACCCAGCCTTAAGCCCATTAGAGACCCTGGACAGGTATGACCGTGAAACTTTTCCAGAAAGGCGCATATCTCATTATCCGGAGGAGAAGCAAAGGATATGGGAATGTTAACAAGCAGTAGAAAAGAAAAAATTATAAAACTTAATAGATGTATCCTGGTAAACCTTGATAAGGTACTGTTAATAATTTGCATACAATGGGTATTTTCCAAGCATAAATATCAGGCACTAACCCATCATAATGCTTGTGATAAATCAACAGCAAAATTGTTAAATAAAGGTATTTTCTACCATATCGGCTACCTGATTTCCAGGTGTATATGGGTAAAGATACTGTGACAAACAGCAGGGAGCTTCTTGAGGTCCATCTGTGAAGATAAAGAGCACAAAAAAGGCCGGGTGAGCAACTCCCCCGGCCTTTTTTTGTCGGAATTGGGAAGAAATAGAAAAGTAATGTTTTCAAAATAATGGATTTTTCATCTTATGTCAAGAATAATATATGTTAATTTTGAAATAATTAATTATTTTTTGCTACTGTTGTAAGACAGCAATAGAGAGGTTAGCCCAACTTCCGCAGTTAGAGGGCTTCGGAACCGCTAACTAATTGAAATTACTAACTGAGGGTTAAAATTGTACCACTACATTTTTTTATTTAAAAATCTTTTTGGCATAATTTACTTCAACCATGACTTCTACAATATCTTCTACTGTAGTCACATCGGCACGGTTCCCTGCAAAAACTTCATAGCCCAGAGGAAATCCATCTCTTGTAACAACCAGGCCAAGGCAAACCTGTTTGCAATCACCACGGTGATCCCTGGAGTATCCTCTCTGTGCCAGTGG
>JAFGFM010000022.1 GCA_016931115.1 Deltaproteobacteria bacterium
GAGCTATTAAACCGGAAATAAAACAAATGGGAATCAATAACAACAGGTTAATCCTGTATGGAAACCTCTCAAGCCAGTTTTGCATCAACATGATGGCAACCGGCCATGCTATGATGTTCGCAACTAAAACCGGCTTTGAAAACTGCCATAAAAGCAGGTTTACTATATTCTTAACCTTTGCCCCCATTATCTTCCTGAGGCCAATCTCCTTTGTACGCCGCTCCACTGTAAATGAGGCTGATCCGAACAGGCCCAAACAGGCTATGAGGATTGCCAGTATGGAAAAACTGATCAGAATTTTCTGTTCTGTTTTCTCCTGCTGGAATTCCTGTGCAATGAGCTGATCTACAAAGACAGTTGAAATCTCTTCATCACCCATAACCTTTTTCCAGACCTTATTAACCTCTTTTAGTATCTTTTGTGGCGTGCCCTTAAACCGAAGAGTCATAACATTTGCCCCTTCCGGTTGAAGCAAATATACCTCTGCCCTTGGCATGGCTTTTATGCTGAATATATGATTATCAGCCACAACACCGATAATAGTGTAATTCATATTGTTCAAGGTGGTTGATTTAAGGATTTTTCCCACAGCCTCTTCCGGACCAGAAAAACCGAATTCCCTGGCCGCACTCTCATTAATGACAACACTTCTTTCGATGAGCTTCTTTGTTTCATTCCCGCCTATAGTTGTTGTCATCATATCAAGCTTCGGGTCTGGTATGTCGCGTTCAATAGAATAATCCCGGCCTGCTATTATAGGGATCTGATAGGTTTTGAAATAATCATAACCAACACTTGTCACTGGTTTAACATATGTGGTTTCAGGATGCGCAGGATGGGTAAAAGCAAGATGACTCCCTCGTTGCTTGCTGGGTTGCACATCTGACAAACCAGCATCTGAAATATCAGGAAGTGATAATAACTCCTGTCTTAAAACTTCTGTTTTGCTTATGATCTTTTCATCCGAACCTAACCGGTTAATGACCAGTAATTTTTCCTTATTATAACCCGCATCACGATTCACGCTGTATTGCATTTGTGTGTATATCACACCAGTGGAGATAATTAACATTATAGAGATGCAGAACTGGAATATTACCAGTACATTTCGTAGAGACATAGAGCCTTTTGTTTCCTTTGACTGATTTGCCTTGAGAGTATCTCCGGGTTTGAAACCGGAAAGGATAAAAGCCGGGTACAGGCCGCCGCTTATGCCTACAATTATGAGCAAGGCAAGTAATGGCATAAAAGTCGAAGGGGAATTATAGTGTAATGAAAATGTTTTACCCACTAAGGATTCAAATATAGGGAGCATTATCTCGACAACTCCCATGGATAATATCATTGAGAGAAGTACAATAAAAATGGATTCACCCAGAAACTGCACAACCAGTTGTTTTCGTTTTGCGCCAACAACCTTTCTCATAGCAACTTCTCTGGCCCGCTGAGTGGCCTTTGCTGTTGTGAGGATAGTGAAGTTGATGCATCCGATCAGAAGAACAAGGAGGGATATACCGGAAAAGGCTATTACCACTGTCTTGTTCCCCCCCGCCCTGTTTACATCCCAGGGTGAATCGAGATGTGCATTTTTAAGTTTTTGAAAATCCATAGAAATGATATCACTTGCCTTTAGACTTGGATCAGATATGATCTTTGAAAAATCAATATTACGATCGATCAGCGCGGGAAGAAGTGGCTTAATGTTTTCTACATCCACACCCTCTTTCAGTTTAACATATGTACTGCAATTAAAATTATACCAGTTTTTAATTGATGGAGGGAGTAGTGTATCGTCAAACAGGGCCAGCACAGGTATATCAAGTACAGTATTGCCTGGAACCCGGTATACTGCGGTTACCTTGTAATCATTTTTTATATTTTCCATACTCATTGTTATTACTTTGCCGATTGGATTCTCTTTACCGAAATGACGTATGGCAATTTCCTCACTTAACGCAACATTGGTTACGCTTGTGAGTGTATCTTTCAGGCTTCCGGCAATAACCTGGATCTGGAACATATCAATGAATGTCCGGTCAATATCCGCAACCCTGCATTTAAATTTGTCGGTTCCAATATCAATAGTCATTTCGCCAGCGAAGACACGGGCGCTCTGTTCAATTTTGTCTTTAAAATACTCTTTCAGAAATGGCATTGCCAGTAAAGGGGATGCAGAACTAGTTTCAGGTTCCTTTCCTGGTAATTTCGCTATAAAATTTACCCTGTATATCCTGTCTGAATCCTGCCATTGTTTGTCATAAGAAAATTGATCCTTAACATACAGGGCAATCACTATGCATGCTGCAAGACCTATGGCCAGTCCTACTATATTGATTGCACTGTAAAGCTTGTTTTTGATCAGGTTATTAATTGCTGTTACGAAATAATTTTTAAACATGATGATGCTCCTTCTGAGCGATTCAAAATTTCAGATTCAATATTCAAGATTCAAAACTTAAAACTATTTTAAACTCTAAACCCTGAACCTTGAACTTTAAACCTAGAACCTTTTTGATAACCGTTTAATTTTTTACCTTGAACATTGAACTTTAAATTTTGAATTAAAGTCCTTACATCGCACCTGTTTTCTGTTCCGCCACTTCCTGCTCAATCCGCCTGCTCTGGGTAACAATTGAACCATCAAACAGGTTAACCGTGCGTTTTGCATAATCCGCATGTGACTGGCTGTGGGTTACCATTATGATTGTGGTGCCTTCATCATTCAGCCGCTGAAGCATCTCCATTACCTCCTGCCCATGGGCAGAATCCAGGTTACCTGTGGGTTCATCCGCGAGTATAAGCGGCTGATCACCCACAACAGCACGGGCAACTGCCACCCTCTGCTGCTGTCCGCCTGAAAGCTGGCTCGGCATGTGTTTGGCCCTGTGGGCGATACCCACCCTGTCCATTACAGCCTCTACCCTCTTCTTCCGATCCTTTGATGGGATGTTATGGTACAGAAGTGCAAGCTCAATATTCTGGTACACTGATAATTCATCTATAAGGTTAAAGGACTGGAATATAAAGCCTATGTTCTGCTTTCTTATGTCGCATAACCTTGATTCACTGTAACCTGATATATTTTCATTGTTGAACATGTAGTCGCCTTTAGTAGGGTTATCCAGCATGCCTAATATATTAAGCAAGGTGGACTTTCCACACCCTGAAGGCCCCATGATCGCGATGAACTCTCCCCTGTTGACCTCTAGGTTAATATTGTTGAGCGCTGTAGTCTGTATGTCGCTTGTCCTGTATACCTTTGTAATTCCGTGCATTTGTAACATGTTGAGTTCTCCTTTTTTTTGTATTAAATTAAATCGTTTTATTTTTTCGCCTGTCCCGCCATAGCCTTGGCGACGGCGGATGTTCTCCGTGGTGAACATGTTTTTTATCTCTCGCCCGTTCGCTGCGCTCTCTCAAGACGCAAAGCCGCCAAGAAAATCATTTTTTAAGTTTTTAAACAAAAGACTCTTAAAGTTTTCTTTGTGGCTTTGTGCCTCTGTGTGAGATACTTTTTTTAAGCATTTGTTTTTCTGTTTTTAACAATAAAAAGTTTTAGTCTTTCTCCGTGTCCTCTGTGTTCTCCGTGGTGAAACATGTTTTTGCTTTTCGTTTTTTAAATGTTAATAAAAGTTTTTCTTTGTGGCTTGGTGTCTCCGTGTGAAACATGCTTTTATTCCCCACCTTTTATCTTCAACTTGTCGATCTCAGGGAAACCGCTATATGATGAAGTCACCACCTGTTCCCCTGATTGCAAACCCTCAACTACCTCTATGTAGCTGCTGTTGCGTCTTCCAAGCCTGATGCTTCTCTTTACCGCTTCTACGCCATCTTTTGTTACAACAAATATCCAATTACCCCCTGTGTCCTGATAGAATGAACCATTTGGTATTAGTACTGCCTCTGATTCATCACCAAGGGTCAGCTTTGCCTGGAGGGTCTGGCCTCTGCGTAATGCAGGAGGCTCCTTATCTGAAAATTCTATGTCCACCTGGAACTTGCCATCCTTGACCTGTGGATATATCTTTTTGATTTCCGCTTTATAATCTTTACCATTATGCTGATAGGCCACAGATTGCCCTATATCCACGCGGTTTATGTAGAACTCATCAATATCTGCCTGTAGCTTGAACTTATCAGGTATATCTATCTGCCCTATGCGGACACCGGGCATGATGTTCTGGCCTACCTCTGCGTCAAAGCCTGAAAGCTTTCCTGCAATTGGGGCCTTAATGTTAAGGTCATCCAGGTTTTTTCTTGCAGTCACAAGATTTTTTTCCAGCCGTTCAGTGGCTGTTTTTTGTGCCTCAAGCTGCTGCTTCTGCAGGCGCTCATCGGTTTTCTGACTCTCCTTTGAGAGTTCAAGAAGATTCTGCTGATAGAGAAGCTCATTCTCTTTATCAACCAGCTCCTTTTTACTAATAAATCCAAGTTCGCTAAGCTCGCGGTCTGCCTTCAGGTCTCTCTCAAGTGTTCTCACCTGATGCTCGATATCCACAATTGTACGCGCATTATTTAACCGGTTCTGCTCAAGAGAGAGCTCAATTGTGCGCATGTTATTAAGCTGCTCTGCAACCTGCGCCTCAGAATTTGTCACCTGCAATTGCAAGGAGCTGTTTGTGAGACTTACTATTAGGTCTCCTTTGTTAAGAATATCACCATCCTCAGCATACACTGTGTCTACTCTTCCGCCCTCTATTGCATCAAGAAACACAGTAGTACGCGGAACAATGCTTCCCCTTATGGGGATGTAGTCCTCAAATATGCCTGTGGTTACCTTTGCTATGGTAAGTGTATCTGCCTCGACTCTGAAGCTGCGGTCACCATTCAGACTCATTACTGACCAGATTGCCACTCCCGCAATAATTACGGTGATGGTGGATACAATCATATATTTCCATTTCCTTCCTGAGTTTACTATCTTCTGATCCATTGCTGCACCTGAACCGGCCATTGTTGCAGAAGAAGGCATAATAACCGCCTTATCCGGGTTCTTCTCATCCATGATATTTTTTATTTGATTCAACATTTTTTTATTAATCGCCTTTTATTTTATTATGAATACTGTCTATGCTGCATTTTATTTCTATATCCACTATCGTAGGGGCACAGTGCCTGTGCCCTAGGGCACGGTGCACTCCCGCTCTACTTCAGCGGGACAGGCTGTGCCCCTACATTTTCTGGAATTAATCAATTTCATCAAATGGTCTTGTTCTTTCTTTTTCCAGGACGATGGTTTCAAGATTTTCAATACGCTTTTTTAAACGGCCTAAAAGACCTGAGAAGTCCTCACCGCTTTTTGATTCACTGATTCCTATGTTTCTGCGTGATTTGACAATGTCACCCACCACACAAATTACCACTATCAACACAATCATTGTCCATATATCCATTGCCATTATCTCCTTAATTTTCCGCTCAATGTTCAGTATTGATCACCTATAGAGCAATGATCATGCCACTATGCTATCTTTTTGTTTTTATTACTTTTTCAGGTTTTCAACAAAAACATATGGACTAATTATGTCCGATATCGTACATTCCTTTTGTACGAAAACGAACAAAAAACAAAACCTAAAACATGTTTACCGCGAAACACGCGAAAAGCGCGAAAGTGTTTTTTTGTACATCTGTTGCTGACAGCTGATGGCTGAACGCTGAAAGCTCTGTCCGGTAATTTTATCTTTCCGGATGGGAACCAATTTATTCAATCACATTTTTATTAATATTTAATATTTTATACCGGACGAAACTAATGCAAAAAGAAAAAATACTTATTGTTGATGATAACCCGGATGTCCTTATTTCTGCCAGATATCTTCTGGAAAGGCATTATGAGACTGTCATAACCTGTGAAAAACCTGAAGATATACCTACCCTCATGAAAAAGGAAAACTTTGATGTGATCTTACTGGACATGAATTTTCACCCGGGGGAGTCTGATGGCAAGAGCGGTATGTTATGGCTTGAAAAGATAAAGAAAATGGATCCTGATGCAGTTATTGTTATGATTACCGCACATGGCAGTCTGAACGCCGCTGTAGAGGCGATGAAACTCGGGGCAGCAGATTATGTGGTCAAGCCCTGGGATAACCAGAGGCTGCTCTCAACCATTTCAGCGGCGCTGAAATTAAGGCAGAGCCAGAATGAGGCATCGAGGCTCAGGCAAAGTAACCGGGTGCTCAGCGAGGTAACATCACAGCACAAACAGACCATTATCGGTAACAGCCCTGTAATGAAAAACCTGTTGTCTTTGGTGGGCAGAGCTGCGCCTACAGATGCAAATGTGCTTATCCTTGGCGAAAATGGCACAGGCAAGGAGCTTATTGCCCGTGAAATCCATCGTCAGTCAAAACGATGTGACGAGGTGTTTATACCTGTTGATCTGGGGTCAATATCAGAGACCCTGTTTGAGTCAGAACTCTTCGGTCACAAAAAAGGGGCATTCACCGACGCAAAGGAGGATCGCATCGGATATATACGGGCCGCAAATGGCGGGAGCCTGTTTCTTGATGAGATTGGGAACATACCCTTGCATCTCCAGGTAAAGTTGCTTTCTGTCTTAGAAAAAAGAGAACTTTCACAAGTAGGTTCAAGGCAATCCGCTCCTGTTAATGTGCGCATAATAGCAGCCACAAACATGCCAAAAGAAGAACTAAGTGACCCAAAACATTTCCGTCAGGACCTGCTCTTCAGGCTTAACACAGTTGAGATTAATCTACCGCCATTAAGAGATCGCCCCGGTGATATAGAGGATATTGTAAAGTACTATTTAAGTTTTTATTGCACAAAATATACAAAGCCCATTAAGCAGATCAAGCCTGAAACCATGGAGCAGCTTGTGCACTACCAGTGGCCCGGTAATGTAAGGGCGCTTCGTCATGCTGTGGAGCGGGCAGTAATCCTTTCAAGGGAGGATTATCTTGGCCCGGAAGATTTTCAGCTTGAAGAGCAGCACCTGATTCCTGCTATACATATATCTACGAGGCCGGTATTGCCTCAAGACAGTAACAAGGAAAATGCTGAAATGCCGGAGGATTCAGGCGCATCACCTGAAAATGATCTAAATCTGGATCGTCTTGAACATAAGACCATTCTTGAGGCCCTAAGGAGAAACCGCTATGTAATAAGCAATGCAGCAAAGGACCTTGGACTCACCCGCGCTGCCCTGTATCGGAGGATGGAAAAATATGGCATTTAAATATTTTGGTCTCTTAATACTCCTCAGGCTTATTGTCCTCTGTCTGGGGATTTCCGGGTTTTATTATGCATATAATAACCCCAGGTATCATGTTGTAACCTTTATTGCCTTTCTCATAGTCATATCTCTTATCTATGAACTATGGTTTTTCCTTACCCGGACAAACCGTGAGGTAGCGCGCTTTCTGGCATCACTGCGATATACCGATTTTAATCAAAGTTTTGATTATGAAAATGTTGGTGCAGGGTTTCAACCTCTTGGCGATGCCTTTACCCGAATACTGGAACAGTTCAAAAAACTGCGCATAACTCAGGAGAGTGAGGTGGGTCATCTGCGTGCAGTTATAAACCATATACCTGTCCCGCTTATGACAGTAAAACAGGATGGAAGCCTCTTGCTGATAAACAATGCTGCAAGGCGGTTTTTCGGAACACCCCAACCGACAAAGTATACCGATTTAAAGAGGTATGGCACAGGTTTTTATGAACATATTATCAACTGCAGGGCCGGAGAAAAAACTGTTTCAAAGATCTATGTTGACGGGATCGACACACAGGTTTCTCTCGGGCTTATGGAAGTTACAGGGAATACAGGCACAGAAAAGTTGTTCAGCATTCAGGACATAGGCCAGGAGTTGGAGTCCACGCAACTTACTGCATGGCAGGACCTTGTGAGGGTACTAACCCATGAGATTATGAACTCCATAACCCCGGTAGCATCGCTTGCACAGACCACCGCGGATATTGCCGGGGATTTAAAAAATGGGCTTCCAACTGATCATTCGCAAAAAGAAAACATAGAAAAGATAGTTAATGCTTCAATGACCATGTCAAGAAGGGCTGGAAACCTGATGGATTTTGTTGCCAACTTCAGAAAGCTCACACGGCTGCCAAAACCTAATAAACAGGTAACAAAGGTAAAGGATCTTTTTGCTCATGTGATGCAGATCACAGAGGCAAACAATTTGAACAGCAGGATCAGACTTGTTACAGAGGTTAATCCTGATGGGCTGGAACTATACATAGATCAGGAACAGATAGAACAGGCGCTTATTAATCTTTTAAAAAATGCAGAACAGGCCATGAATGAGACGAGAGAGCCTGCGATTAAACTTATGGCTGGTCTGAACCAGCGGGGAGGTATTACCATTGAGGTTAACGATAATGGCACTGGAATAAAGGAAGATATTATCAATAAGATATTTGTCCCATATTTTACAACAAAACCGGATGGCAGCGGTATAGGGCTGGCGTTGACACGGCAGATAATGGCCAACCACGGCGGGTTTGTAAGTGCAGCAAATCTTGAAGAGGGCGGGGCAAGTTTTAGGCTTACATTTTGATCTAAAAATATTTTTCAGTTGTAGAGGTAACCCCCTGTGATTGCCCAGAGACAATTATCCTGCACCATCATATGCGGGCAGGCACAGGGACCTGCCCCTACAATTTTTTCCATCATGGCTCCTCTACCACTTGAACCCTGGAAACCTCGACCCCTCGACCCCTTCTTTTCACCTCATCATCCCCGGCAGCAAAAGCACAATATCCGGGAATATGGTAAGTATTACCAGCCCCAGAAATATGGCAATCAGAAAAGGTATTATACCCTTGAATATTGTATGCAGTTCAATATCCTGTGCTATACCCTTTATCACAAACACGTTAAGCCCAACCGGCGGGGTTATTGCCCCTGCCTCAAGCAGTATAACAATGATCACCCCGAACCATATGGGGTTAAAGCCTGCCTTTACAACCACAGGGAAAAAGATATTGATGGTTATGATCAAAAAAGAAAGGGAGTCCATTATGCTACCACCTATCAGGTAGATGAACATAACAAACAATAGAACAACATAGGGAGATGCATTGAGCCCGCCTACCCACTCTGCAAGTGCCTGTGGCAGACCGCTTATTGTAAGAAAACGGCTGAAGATCATTGCCCCTGCAACTATTAGAAGCACCATGGCTGAAGTGCGGGTAGTGTTTGTTATGGCATTTTTAAAACTCACCCAGCTTAAACTGCGTCTTATTAGCCCTATCACAATGGCCCCGGCAGCGCCTATACCTGCGGCCTCTGTAGGGGTGAACCATCCCATTAGAAGCCCCCCTATCACAAGAAAAAACAGGAGCAGCATCTCGACAGTCCCGGATAATGATCTGATCTTTTCTTTTAAAGTGCTCTTTGCTGCGGGCGCACCCAGAGAGGGTTTGATAATGCACATTGTTAATATTATACCTATAAACAGGATAGAGAGCAGGAGACCGGGCAGGATACCTGCAATGAACAGTTTACCTATTGAGAGCTCTGTTTGTATTCCATACACAATGAGCACAATACTGGGCGGAATAAGTATGCCTAAAGTGCCTCCGGCTGCTACTGTGCCTGCGGCAAGTGACAGGTCATACCTGTTTTTTCTCATTTCAGGCAGGCTTACTGTACCCATTGTTGCAGCAGTTGCGGCACTTGACCCACATATAGCAGAAAAACCTGCACAGGCGCCTATGGTTGCTACTGCCAGACCTCCGGGTATAAACCCTAGCCAGGCATTGGCAGTATTATATATTCTCTTACTTATCCCTGAATGAAATGCTATCTCACCCATAAACACAAAAAGAGGTATAACCAGCATCGTGTATGAGCTGAACTGTGTATAGAAATTATCGCTCAGTATAAAAAGCCCGCCATCAAATGATGTAAGGCATGCAAAGCCCAGGAACCCTGCCATGATCATTGAAAAGGCTATAGGCATCCCCAGCATCATTAGAAACACCATTATCAGGATACCAAGCAGGCCAATCATTTCGCCACTCATTTTTTGCCTCCTGAAACCAATCTGACAAGGTCTGTAACAAGGACAAGGGTAAGGGCAAGGCAACCCAGAGAGACTATAGCAGCAAAGGGCATTACAGGCATTCTTAACACCTCTGTCAGTTCACCGATTTCATATTCCCCTTTTGTATAAAGAATAGACTGCCATGTGATAATAAAAAAGAGTATCACACCCAGGATATCCATAATGATATTAATAAAGAGACTTACCCTCCCTGGAAGTCTGTCCAGTAAAATGGTTATGCGGATATGGCCTTTAACAACCTGTGTATAGGCGATTGCACATGCAATAACTAAGACACCCATCTGGCTTAATATATCAACAGTCCCTTTTAAAGGCATACCAAATACACTTCTGCCTATAACGTTGATACATACTATAACCATAATGGCTATAACAGAGATACCTGCTATCCAGTTAAGACAGCGGGAAATGAAATGGATTATTTTTTCAAAAGAGGACAAAATTTACTCCTTTTTTATAAATTTCATCATATCGTCAGTGTACTATTGTAGGGGCACGACGCACCGTGCCCACCAGGACATGTCGCATCATATAAGCACGGGCACGCTGCGTCGTGTCCCTACAGTCCAGACCATAGATCTATAAAAAACCCCTGAACACATGCTAATAATAATTATTATACTTTTCAAGCAGCCGGTTAAATTCATCAAGCCACTCCCTTGCAGGAAGCCCCCTGGCTCTCACCTGTTCAAGCCATTCATTCGTCATTGAGCTTAACACCTTCATCATCTTTGCCTTTTCTGCCGGTGAAATCTCTGTCATCTTTACCCCGTTTTCGACAGCAAATGCCAGGCCATCTTCTCCTGCCCTGTGGGCAAAGCCGCCTGCCCATTCACTATGTTCCATGCTCATATCGTTTATCGCATTCTTAAGGTAATCAGGCCATGCATTGAACCTTTCTTCATTAACAATAGTAAACATCACAGCAGCAGGGGCTGGAAAGGGGGTAATATAATCGATTACCTCATTGAACCTGAAGGGTTTTATAATCTCGAAGGTGGTGAAATTGCCTTTTATTATATTCTTCTGAAGCGCCTCATATATCTCCGATACCGGTAAAAAAACAGGTGATGCACTCAGTTTTTCAAGGGCCTGAACACCGGTGCCGGTTGACCTTATCTCTTTTCCCCTGACATCATCTATTGAATTTACAGGAAACCTGCCAAAGAAACCACCGCCTTTTTCACCAAGGCCATTACAACTGAAAGAGATAACCTTTACACCTCTGAATTCGGGCGGATCAAACCTGTTATACATCTCCCATGCGATCATCACAGGCACCATTGTGTGTTTGTATGGGTGTGGATAATTGAGAAGCGCCATCATGGGGAACCTTTCAGGCCTGAATGATGATGCATTCATCCCCACATCTGCTACCCCCCTTAATATACCATCTATGGTGTTCTTGCCTGTAAGAAGTGTTGCATTATAGAATGGCCTTACCTTAACCCTGTTTTGAGTGCTGGTCTCGATCATCTCAATCCATTTTTCTGTTGCCCTGCCCGGAGGTGAGGTTGGCGATGTCCAGTTGGTAAAGGTGAGCACTATTTCAGGTTTTTCAGCGATGGAGTACCCGGCTGAAATAAAAATGTAAAAAATAATTGATGCGGATATAAAAAGTATTTTTTTCATATTAAATATGTTCCCCTTTGGACTTTGGACAGAGGGTTATAGCTCAAAATCACGCATGAATCAACCCTGCCTCGTACCTGTATCCAACCCTGTGAACTGTCTTGATAAAACATGGGCAGGCAGGGTCCTTTTCTATCTTTTTTCTGAGCTGGGCTATGTGCTGGTCAAGGGTGCGGGTCGTACCGAAGTATTCAATCCCCCAGACCGCATTCAACAACTGGTCACGGCTCAATACCTCATTGGGGTGCAAATAAAAAAACTTTAGCAACATTATCTCTCTTTCAGACAAATCAATCTTTTTATTCGCTCCTGTTATCCTGAATCTCTTTGTATCGACAACAACATCACCAAATGTAAAGGAATCAGGGGTGTCAGGGCTTTTGTTATGATTTAGATTATTGCTGCGTTTAGTACGCCTCAAAACAGCCTGAATCCTTGCAAGGAGTTCATGTACTCCAAATGGCTTTGATATGTAATCATCAGCACCAAGCTGAAGGCCAACCACCTTGTCAATCTCCTCCCCCTTTGCAGTAAGCATTATTACAGGAGTATCCTGATCTTTTGAACGGATTTCCCTGCATACATCATATCCGCTTTTCCCTGGCATCATGATATCGAGAAGAATCAGATCAAACCTTTCCTTTTCAAACAGCCGCAGGGCCTTTTCACCATTAGTTGCAGTAGTAACCCTGTACCCCTCGCTTTCCAGGATATCTACCAGTCCGGTAAGGATATTGGGGTCATCTTCTGCAACCAGTATGTGCATGCCTGTCATGTTTTTCTCCATGTGCCCTATCGTAGGGGCACAGCGCACTGTGCCCTGTTCAATAGCAACGCCAGCAAATGTGGGCACGCTGCAACGTGCCCCTATGGTTCTATTCAATTGCCTCATTCCATATCAGTGTTTTTTAACGATTTTAGACACCCTATTTCAAGGGAATGCTTACCACAAAACTGCTTCCGCCCCCTGCTCTAGGTTCATAATCAAGATCACCGCCCATATCCCTGAGCATTCTCCTTGCTATGCTTAACCCCAGGCCTGAACCCTGTGTTTTTGCTGTCAGGGAATTATCCACCCGGTGAAACTTTTCAAAGATCTTTTTCCTATGAGATTCAGGTACACCCGGCCCCCTGTCCTCAACACCTATTTCACAGTTTTTTGTACCCATTTTCATCGATATGGATATCTCTTTTCCATCGCCTGCATACTTTATGGCATTATCAATCAGATTGAGGATCACCTGTTCCAGTGCGTCACGGTCTGCCCTTATAATGATCGCTTCATCAGGTATATTCAGGATAACCTCCATCCCTGCCTCTTTTATTCTTGGGGTATGGATCTCGGAAATCTCCCTGATTAACTCACACCCATTTATCTCTTCTATCTGGTATCTCTTTTTTCCCTGTTCAAGGCGGCTGAAATCGAGCACATTATTGACAAGCCGGGTAAGCCTCCTGGTCTCTGCAACCATGATCTGCAGGTACTTATGTCTCTTTTCCTGATCCTTTACCCTGTCATCAAGAAGCAGTTCAGCAAACATGCGTATGCTTGTGAGGGGTGTTTTAAGTTCGTGGGAGACATTGGAGACAAAGGATGTCTTCTGCTGCGCATCTATCATGTTCTGCCGTGCATTTTTCATCAGTAAAAAACCACCTGCAGCTATGGCTGCAATAAACACAAATAAGAGAAGCAATGCGGTAATCATGAATCCATTGCCTGCCGCGCCTGTTTTTCCCTGATTAGTATATACGGCAATAGACCAGTGCGGAAGAAACGGCTCAAGTGATACCCTGAGTATCGGTTTGATATCTCTATCGATCTTCATATCCCCTGACTGATGCAGCAGGGCACCTGAATCATCCACAAGTGCATAACATGGCTCATCTGACGATGTTTCAGGGAAATTGCTTATCAGGCCTGAAAGCAGGGTCATAAGCTCCAGTTCAACACCATGCACCGGGCCGCCTTTTCTTTTGCTTACCCAGCCAATGATATAAAGCCTGTTTTCAGCGAACCAGGGCATCCATCCGCCTGTTGTAATACCCTCTTCCATGGTATCTGAACTCTCAAGGCCGATTGACCTGGAACTCTGTGCAATGTTGAGAAGCTCCCTTTTACCCCTGTTCATCTGGCTTATATCCTGAAAAGTGCCCCTGCGGCCCAAATCTTTATGGATATCTGATGAGTCAGGCTTACCTGAAGACCATGAAACTCTGCCTGAAAATAGCCCGTCAAAACGTGAGGCAAAATATCTTTCCTCTGATGTGGATGCTACGCCTGAAACAGGGTAAATAAGGCCAGCTTTTTCATCCCAGATAAAGACATTTCTTACAAGGGGATTGGTTTCTGACCATTCGAGAAGGGTATCCTGCAACCGGTCATCAGAAATGCTCAGGAGTGAACGGATCAGCTCCTCCTGAACCGCCTCAACTGTCAAGAGGAGTGTCTCACTAATGGATTTTGCCCGGTCAGAAATGGCATCAACAGCAAGCCTGTTGATCCGCTCCTGTTCATGATAAATGAGCCTGAATGCCACCATGCCGATTATTACTGTCGGGATAAAAATCAGCAGCCAGTATAATATGATGGAACGTTTTTGCATGGATAATTTTTATTGTTTTTTATTTTGTATCCTGTTTTCTAACAACAGACAATAACATTATAAAACAGTGTCACAATTATCGAAAATGCCTATCTAAAAATATTATTCCAGTTCAAACACCACAGCAACAAGGGCATCTATCTTTATAGTCCCATAACCTGTTTGATCGTTGCCAGACCCGAACGATCTAACATTATCGGTTACTCTGGATCTGAGATAGTCATTAGCGCTGATTTCCTCAATAGTATGGACTTTGCCGATCTGTGTCCCCAGTACCCGGGTCATATATTCAGCTTTCAATTTGGCTGCTTTTAGGGCTTTTTCAAATTCAGATTTTCTAATTTCAAATTCATCATTCCTTTTAAAATCTGTGCTTCTAATCGATATTTCCTGAAAATTTGCCAGCTCTTTATAAACAAAAGCAATTTTGTCGATATTTGTAACATACAGATCAATATGGCACTCCGAATAATACCCCCTTAATATCTTTTCATTTTCTTTCCAGAAATAATCCTGCCCCTGAAGTATGAGTGATTTTTTTATGTCAGCATCGGTTAGGCCAATACTTTTAAGCTTTCCGGACAGATCGAATATTGTCTTTATAAGATCTGAATGACTTTGACCCATCTCATCTTTAAGTTCCCTTATGATTAACTGAATAACAGCGAAATGTGCATCCATGACTATCTCTGATTTTCCTGTTACTGTTATTTTTCTGATATCATCAGAAGCTATAGCCTGATATGGGAATAGAATAATGATAAATAATAAAACAGATGTTTTCAAAGTACGCATATTTTCTCCTCATAAAATTAAAAAGATAAAGTGTTATCTTTTAATTGCTTCATTGTTTATTCATCGCTTTCTGTAGACAGGACCGATTGCTGGTTTTTCATCTGATAAGACTTTGACCTGAGGAATTTTCTCTGTTTATCGCTCATGCCTTCTGCCTCTAAAGCATCTGCCTCCTGTTCTATTGCTTTTGCCTTTTCAAGCATATCATGGTCGTTATATTTATCCGCAAATCCCCTTATGCTCTGTGCAGAACCTTTAAGAACAGCCGCAGCGTCAGTTGTTTTGCCTTCGTCTGAAAGGGTTATAGCCTTTTCCTCTGCCAGTGCATTGATATTGAGATATAACTCTTTTTGTACATGCAGGTTAGTAGATTGTTCTACAGCCATCATGTCATCACTGAATGATGCCTTAGCCATCCCCTTTGATGAACCCTTTTCCTGGGTGAATGAATTAACATAGCTTACCTCAGCCCTTGCTACCTCCATATCCTCTCCCTTTTTGCCAGCCGGGACAGTTACTTCAACAAGGGCATATTTCTCCTGCCCGCCATATAGCTGATTCAATGATAACTCGACTGTTCTTCCCTTTATCCTGCCCTCTCTTCCTATTATCCTTACAGGCATAATATCAGCCGGGCACTCAACAATCACCTTAACCCTTTTTGCAACCACATCCAGCACATCACCAAGTTCTGCTGTAAAGATCCTCGGAAGATCATGACTTGATTCCACAAAATAGGTGTTGCCGTCACTGTTCTGAGAGAGGCGGGCCATGAGATCTTCGTTATAATCAGTGCCAACGCCTATGGTTGTTACAGAGATATCCTCCTTTAAAAGGGCAGCGCCCAGCCGTCCCAGATCTTCAGGTGAACTCGGCCCCACATTTGCTATACCGTCTGACAGGAGTATAATCCGGTTCACATATCCGCGGTCAAGATTCTTTCTTATCTCTGATGCACCCTGGCTTATACCTCCAAAAAGGGCTGTGTTCCCCCCGGGCATTATGCTGTGTATCCTTGATTCGATCCACTCTATGTTTGCTGCGCTTTGCGCCGGGATTATGGTTTCCACATTATGGTCATAAATAACAACAGAGCAGATATCACCCTGCCCCAGACGGCGGAGCGCCTCAATGGCCGCATCCTTTGCATTTTCTATCTTCTGCCCTGACATTGACCCTGACCTGTCAAGTACAATAGAGAGGTTAACCTTTGGGCGGGTGATCCGGGTATTTATTTCACGTGGCTTTTCAGCATCAAGTGTAACCTTTACCACAACATTCTGAGGTTGACCTGAAGGCAGCACACTCCTGTCCAGTTCCACCCTGCATGTTACGGGATTAACAGTGCTTTTTGCCTCGTTTGTTGCTGACCATACTGATAGGATACAGATAGTCATCAAAGCTGCAAACAGATACCTTTGTATAAGTCTATTTTTCTTTGTCTTCATGTTATGCCTCCTTTTATATATCATGTTTTATGATATCTATTATAGATGGCATTAAAAAAGAGTCGTCATCAGCAGGTAAAAGTTATGTAAAAATATTGTAAAAAGAGTCAATCGCAGACCCCTATGTATTGTTTTATGGTTATGTCCGAGGCGAATCATCACCCGCCCCGGCACTCCTTTTTATTCTTTAAAACATTTACCCTGATAAAAGGGGCATAGATTAAGCAAAACCTTTTAGCCTAGAAAGAGATCCTTTGTGGAAAAATTCGGTTCACTTGTAAGGTTAACGCCCAGGCGTCTTAAGCCTGCCTCATCACCCGGTGTCGGGATATGGGTCATATGCACCTCGCAGTCCCTTAGCTCATTCAGCTTTTCCATTGCAAGCTGGGCAGCAGGGTTATGTGTGGCACTTATGCTTAAGGCGATAAGTGTTTCAAGCAGGTCAAGATTAAGATTCTTTTCCTTAAGCACCCTTGTTTTAAGATTTCTGACAGACTCAGTAATATTGGGTGACAGGATCTTTATTTTATCAGGTATCTCCGCAAGTTGCTTTATGGCATTAAGTATCAGGCCTGATGCAGCATGAAGATAGGTTGAATTGCTGCCAGTTACAATGGTGCCATCCTTTAATTCAATAGCCGCTCCGCAAAATATACCTTCATTACCCTTGTTCTTTTCACCGGCTTGAACTGCAGCAATATGGGCCGGTTTTACAACATTTCTGTATTCAGGGGTGATATTAAAATCCTCCATAAGGAGTTCAACCCTTTCAACCGTCTCTTTACCGGTTAGCCCCATTGCATATTCACACTGATATCTGAAGAACCTTCTTATAACCTCCTGCCTGGATGCCTCCCTTGTTGCTTCATCATCAACAATTGCAAAACCTACACGGTTTACCCCCATATCAGTGGGCGACTGGTATGGCGATTCACCACCGCTTATCTTTTTCAATATCCTTTTTAAAACCGGAAAGACCTCCACATCGCGGTTATAGTTGACTGACTTTTCATTATAGGTCTCAAGGTGGTATGGGTCTATCATGTTAAAATCCTTGATGTCGGCAGTAGCCGCCTCATAGGCGATATTAACCGGGTGATTAAGAGGCAGGTTCCAGATGGGGAATGTCTCAAATTTCGCGTACCCGGCGTTTACACCCCTTTTATGCTCATGATATACCTGTGAAAGGCATGTGGCGAGTTTTCCGCTGCCAGGGCCGGGGCCTGTCACGATAACAAGGGGCTTTTTTGTCTCTATAAAGGCATTGGCACCATATCCTTCGTCACTAACTATAAGGTCAAGATCAGTCGGGTACCCCTTGGTAAACTGGTGGGTGAATACATTAATACCGCGCCTTTCAAGCTTGTGTTTGAACTGCCTTGCAGAGGGCTGGCTGCTGTATCGTGTAATAACAACCCCCAGCACATCAATATCCCAGCTCCTTAAGTCATCTATGAGTTTCAGGGCCTCCGAGTCATATGTAATGCCAAAATCGGCCCTCATCTTTTTTCTTTCTATATCACCGGCATATATGCAAAGGATCAGGTCTGCCTGATCTTTAAGCTTCTGAAGAAGCCTCATCTTGATATTCGGGTCATACCCTGGCAGAACCCTTGAGGCGTGATAGTCATAAAGAAGTTTTCCGCCAAATTCCAGATAGAGCTTGTCATTGAATCTTTTGGCCCGCTCAATAATCTCAGCGGACTGTTCTGTAATATATTTTTCATTGTCAAAAGCTATTTTCACCTTAATCCCGCTCCCTTTAAGTAAAGATATTTATCTCTCGATCATGCGTGAACTAAAAATAAATAATAATTAAATACCATCAGGTTTATAATCTTTAATAATATTTTTTATCAATATATTTTTTAGATTAGGAGTAAATATTTATGATGTAACTGGAGGAGTAGAATTTGCAGGTTGGGTTAAGTGAAGCAACCCAACGATTTTTAAGAAATATTACCTTCTCAGTCATCGATTGAAAATATGTTGGGTTTTACCCAAGCTTTATTTAATTTTTCTCCATAGGTTTCCAGTTAACAGTTGATTTACTATTTTCATAATTGTACAATTCAATAGTACAAATAAGAAGGAGATTAAAATGAAAACAGTAGCTGTAAGTGAACTGAGAGAAAATTTTATGTCTTTTATTAAAAAGGTAAAGGCAGGTGAAAATTTTATTGTAACATCAAGAGGCCATGAAGTGGCGAAACTTGTACCAGTGGAGAACAAAAAACAGAGAGCAAAAGAAAGGCTTAAAGATCTTCAAAAGACAGCGTATGTAGGAGATGTGCTTTCCTCTGTTAATGAAGAGTGGGAGGCCTTGAAATGATTGTTGCTGATACCCATATTATAATCTGGGACGCATTATCTCCTGAAAAATTATCAAAAAAGGCAAAGGCTGCTATTTTGGAGGCGAATGGAAACGATGGGATTATATTCTGTGATATCTCCCTCTGGGAAATTTCCATGTTGATGAATCGAAACAGGGTAAAAGTAGATGTCTCATACAAAGAATTCATAAATCTGTTATTCAATTCTAATAATTACATTTTACAGGGCATTGATCCCGATATAGCTGATCTCTCATCAAAAATATTTAAAAACACGGAAAATGATCCTGCGGATAAGCTGATAGCCGCCACCGCAGTCGTTAAAAAGGCAAGGCTCGTAACAGCAGATCGGACAATGCGATCTTCATCTGAAGTTACTACTATATGGTAGGTTGGGTTAAGCGAAGCAACCCAACGATTTTAAAGAAGTATTTCAAAATTACTCGACAGTATTTTTTTCTTAAAGCAACAAGTAGTAAGGATGTTGGGTTTTAAACCCAACCTAACTCAATCAAATTTAAAATTGTTTTATATTATAGGCTTCTGCCCCCTCCCCTAACCCCTCCCGCAATGGGGAGGGGAATGTGTTATCAGGAGCAATACTTGATTCTAAAACATTGGAGACAATCCGCCTTCGTTAAGACTATGGCGGGACTGGTTACTGATCCAGCGAAAGGACTCAATACCTTTCATGGCTGAATGCTTCTTCTTAAACCGCCTTAACCAGCCTGTCAGGCCCGAAAGCCTCCTTAGGGTACACCTTTGTAAACTCAGGCACAGTAACAGGGTTTGCATAGTTTCTGCCCGGCCTGTAATCTGCCCTTTCTTCTGGCCTGTATTCAAGCCGTTTTATCTTCCAGTTACCATTATCATTGATAAAGGCAATTTCGCACTGGCCTGCTTCCCACCACCTGAAGATACCTTCACCCTGAAGCCTGGCCATCATTACGAGAGAAGAGTCCAGGGCCATTGGATGCCCGGCCTGTATGGAATATGGAAACATCGCCTTCGCACTCTTCTGATCCGGAGTCACATCAACTGTCTCCTTTTGTGAAACCGCATCAGCAGCATAACCCGGTGCATGGTCTAAAGTCTTACCTGTCATACCTGCGCTGAAATATTTGCAGTAGAGGCGGCTTATGCCTGTATCTCTACCACTGAACAGGCCGCCATTAAAGATAACCTCTGCATCCTGGCTGAAGAGCGCTACAGCATCCCTGTACATGCCATTATCAAGAAGACCTTTATAATTATCATACAGTCTCCTGATCTTTTTTTCTTCTTCCATAAGAGCAACCTGCCTTGAAAGGCTATCCACCCTCCCCTTCAGCTCTTTATCACTGTTGACAACAGATTTACCGAGTACCGGCACAGCCGCAGCTGCAACCGCAGAGATACCTGCGCCAACCTTCCATATAAATGAGCGGCGGCCTCTGTCAGCCTGCATATCATCTTTTTTAGACTTTAATATACTCATCTTATACTCCTTTCCTGATCTTGGGGCCAAAGTACTTCTTTACATCATAGCAGCCTATATGACGCCCTATTGCGCCTGTAAGACTCAGGTTAACACCCATTGCGCCTCCGGAGAATCCAAAACCGCAGTCATGGGATATCTTGGTATTAATAAGCTCTATCATCTCTGCGCCGTTACAGGCCTCTTCATTCTGGACAAATATATAGACTTCATCACGGAGCTTCACATAGATACATGGTGAACACCATTGAGCCCCCATTGTCTGGTTATCAGTAAAGATCGTCCATGACATGGAGTGTGGAGAGGCATAAAGATGCATTGAGGTCATCTGGTCAGAATATGACCATGAGAAGGCATGTCCCACCAGCTCATCGGTAAATTCATGACGCACATACCCCGGCGCCGCAATCCCTTCCATCTCACATACACCAAAAATGGCCTTGTAGGTCGTTTCATTGCCAAAATACTTTGTGCCCATATGTGAATGGATGCATGTTGTAAGACCGTTTGTGAGGTCAACCGCCACAGCCACACTGGCCCTTGGTTTACTGTCGGTAAGGAGGTGGGCAAACCATGCAAGTTTTTCATCCCCTTCATATGCGCGGTAGGGCTCTTCATGCCATTTGTTTTCACCCTCTTCCATATACCTGAGCTTAAACTTTTCAGGAAATTCATAATGGCGCACCGGGCCTCCATCATCATATCTCAGGACAAATTTCTTCCCGACAAGTATATCGGAGAATTGCATATTGTGCCCTGCCATCTGCTGGATGGCATCACCCCTGCCTCCAAATGCATTTGTACTCTTCAGTGCAGCCTGATGAACCTCTTCATCAGACATATACTTGAAGGTCCTTATCGGGCGATATGTCATCCTCTGCCATTTCCCCGGTATTTCAGGGTCACCTAGGGCCTGGAAAGCCATGCCCTTTTTACCGTGCTCATTAAAGGGCTCAAGGTATGCGATCTGGCCCACAACCTTGCCTTCTCCCCTGAACATGTAATATTCAAGCTCATTCTTTTCATTAAAACCAAGACGCACACCGGCCTGTGTACAGGTGAAGAGATCCGCTACAAAGGAGGTGAATATGCCTGAGAATTCACATTCGGTCTTGTCGTGTATAAACGTGTTGTCATTTACAAGCACATAATCGGAAGGACTTACATAGCTTAAGTCATCTGCCTGGCGGGTAAGATCAACAAAGTTGGTGTTTGCCACAGAGGCATAATACTCAATCACTTCATGGCCTGTATCCTGTTTCCAGTAGAGCCCCTTGCCCTCTATCCTGTTTGTAAGGTGATGAAGATCTTTCGGGGCCTCCTGCCCTGCCACATCGATATAGCCAAAATATACCTGGCGCTGTACTTCCCTGTCATCAACGACTATTGGAGGAGGTGGTGTGGGGCCGCCACCCAGCGTCGGCTCCTGCCTTCCGGTGGAGAATCCGACCTCTATTACAGTAACAAGATTGGTATCCTGATCAATATATACATTATAGCCCCTCTGTACCTCAGGGATCATGTGTGAGAAGAAAACCATCTGCTTCTGTGTGAGTGCACCGTAACCTGCATTGATCTTTTTCTCCCCATTCTCAGATAATGTAAGTCTGTTTTTGTCCTCAAACTTGTATTCAAGTACAGGGCCATTCTGGGTGATGACCTTGATAGATTTGCCCTTGAGCACATCCGATAACTCGGATTTACATTTTGGGCCAGCCTCGGTTACCTTGAGCGCCTTGCCAATCTGATCCTTTGTGAGTTTTGTGTACTTGAATCGATGCATCGGAATGTTCATTTTTACTCTCCTTTTAAAATAGTTTTGTTTATCTCTGTTTTATTAATCCTCTATCTTTTTTAAGGTCTTTATAAATCAATACTACTCTTTTTCCCCTGACCTCAGATCGACTATGCTGAAATATGCCTTTTTGGGTTTCATCTCACGGTCAAAGAGCAAAGGATAATCGGCCCTTCCCGGGATAGGGAAATTATTTTTCCAGGAAATGCCGTCATGCAGCCCCCAGAAGGTCACCCTGCTGATCTTGTCTTTGTGTTTGTTAAAAATTATAAAAATATCGCGATATCTCTTTGCCAGTTCGTCTGATATTGATTCAGGCAGGCCCTCCTTGTATGGGTTCATCTCATCATTTCTTTCATGTCTGATACCGATATCGGCTGATGGTGTATTCCATGGGCTTGGCAGAACCGATACATCCAGCTCTGTAAACATGACCTTAACACCCAGTTCTGAAAACTGGCTTATGGTATTTTCTATCTCGATCAGTTCCGGGAATTTCATGTCCCAGTGACCCTGTACGCCAACTGCATCTATCCTTAACCCCTTCTCCTTTAGTTTTTTAACTATCCTGATTGCCCCTGCACGCTTTTCAGGTATCACAAGGTTATAGTCATTATAATATAGTTCAGCATCTGGATCAGCCAGGTGGGCATACTCAAATGCCTTTTCTATAAATTCATCCCCTGCTATTTTATAAAAACCCGATTCCCTCATGGAGCCATCTTCATTTAATGCCTCATTAACCACATCCCATCCATGGACCTTGCCCTTATACCTCCCTGCGACCGTAAAGATATGATCCTTTATCCTGTTAAGAAGGGTCTCCTTATCAACCTGATCATTTGATCCCTCCTTTGTAAACACACCCCGCCCCAGCTGGCTGTGCCATACCAGTGCATGGCCTATCAGCTTGATCCTGTTTGCCTGTGCAAAGTCTGCGATCTTATCTGCCCGTTCAAACCTGTATTGATCCAGCACAGGGTGAAGGGAGCCCCACTTCATCTCATTTTCAGGTGTGATGGTGCTGAAATGGCTCTTTATCAGTTCAGCGGAAACCGGGTTATCAAAAAGCCCTGGAAAGATCGCAGCACCGATAAGAAAATTATCCTTGTAATAATCCTTAAGTCCTTTCTCTATATCCACGCTCTCCGCAGGTTTCGGATTACAGGATAGAAAGAGTAAGATAAAAAGAGGGCTAATATACGGTATTACATGTTTAAGACTTTTCATGCAGCCTGATTTAGTTCTGAATCTGATCATTCTTAAAAACCTGCCTTAATTTAACTTTATTTGTGAGAATTGCAATCACCCATAGAAAGGTTGTTAACCGCGGATATTCGCTCAGGAGAGGAATACCGCGGTTAAATATTACCGGAACCTTACATTCATTAAACCTGCACAGGGACCAGAATCTTATCCGGGCCATTCGGCTCCTCAGGGTAAGCCTTTGCAAAGGGTACTGCTGATACAGGCGTGGAGTATGTCTTTCCCGGCCTGTAATCTCTCTTTGCAAGGGTATGATATTCCAGCCTCTTGATTTTCCAGGCCCCACCTGCTGCCTCTTTTACACATGAGATATGGCATGTTCCGCCTTCCCACCACCTCATGACCCCTCCGCCATGCAGACGCGCCATACTTACCAATACGGAATCGGAAGTCAGAGGGACACCGATCTGCATTGAATATGAAAACCGCCCATTTGCTGAACCACGGTCATCAGATATTTGCACATGATCCTGCGCTGACTCACAGGCTGTCTCAAACCCTGGTGCAGGTGAAATCCTTTTACCTGTCATCCCTGACCTGAAGAGGCTGCAATAAAGACGTCTTACACCGGTCTCTTTTCCTTTGTACACACCACTGTTAAATATTACCTCGCCATCATTTGAAAAAAGTTCTACAAGGTCTTCATATGAACCCCTCTCCAGTAAAGACTCATAGGTGCGATAAAGGGCATGGATTGACTTTTCATCTTCAAGGCTTGCGACCCTGCTATTTAAACGCTCCATCTCTGATTCCAGCCCCTTATCTTTTTTAAAGACCGGCATGGCGATGGCCGGGACAGCAGTAGCAAGCAGCGCTGACACAGCAGCCCCAGCCTTCCAGATAAAAGACCTGCGGCCAGCATTCGGCTGATCACTGGTATTTATTGTAGTATCCATATTATGCTCCTTTCCTTTTTGCATTGGGGCCAAAAAACTCTTTAACATTATACTGCCCGAGGTCACGCGCAATAGCGCCGATTACACCAAGGTTGATCCCGTCTCTGCCGCCGTGGAAACCAAACCCATCTGCATGCATGGTCTTATTATTTTCAATAATACATGTTTCAGCGCCGTTACATGCCTCTTCAACAAGGTCAAATATATACACCCCGTCCCTGAGCTTCACATAAAGGGCAGGCGCACACCACTGAATACCAAGGGTCTGATCCTGCATATAGATTGTCCATGCCGAGGAATGGGGGGTGGTATAAAGATGCATTGAGGTCATATTGTCAGAATATGTCCTGGTAAACCCGCATCCGACCAGTTCATCTGTAAATTCATGACGCATGTATTTTGCAGACTGTAAACCTTCCATCTCTGCAATGCCAAAGAAGGCCTCATAAACCACTTCATCCCCGTAATACTCCGAACCCACCTTTGAATATATGCAGGTAGTAAGCCCGTTTGTAAGGTCAAGTGCGATCTTTACACTTGTGGGTGGTTTAACACCTGTAAGCATGTGGGCAAAGAATAGAAGATTTTCATCAGCCTCAAAGGCCCTGTATGTCTCTTTCTGCCATTTTGAATCGCCTTCCTTTTTCCATTCAAGGTTATAGGCGTCTGATACCCTGTAATTAAAAACCGGGCCGCGATCAAACCTGAGAGTAAATTCCTTACCATTAAGCAGCCCGCTGTATGGAAGCGTATTGCCTCCCATCATACCGGCCTGGGCCTGGGGTGTGTCGGGGTTATCTGTAAAGGTCACTGTCTTTGTTTCAGCGATCTTATTTATCTCATCCTGTGAGATATATTTAAGATTTCTGGCCGGGCGATAAACAATTCTATCGGCGCCTTTAGCTGGTTTTGGTGCAGGTGCAGCAGCAGCGCCTGGTTTAGGGGCACCAAAACCCATATTTATCTTTTCACCATGTTCATCAAATGGTTGAAGGGATGAAAGCTGGCCCACAACCTTGCCTTTACCTCTGAATATATAGTATTCAAGCTCATCTTTTTCATTAAATCCTAGCCTCATTCCCACCTGTGTTTCTGAGAAGAGGTCAACAGCATACATGGTGATTATGCCTGAAAATTCACACTCGGTTCTGTCATAGATAAACATGTTATCATTAACAAGTATGTAGTCTGATGTTGCGCAATAGCTCAAATCATCCACATGCCTTGTCAGTTCAACGAAATTCGTAGTACATACAGAGGCATAGAATTCAAGGGTTTCAATACCTGTATCCTGTTTCCAGTACATACCTTTGCCCTGTATCCTGTTTGTAAGGTGGTGCAGTTTTTCAGGAGCAGCCTTTCCAGCCACCTCTACATAACCATAAAAGACCTGGCGCACTGCCTCTCTGTCATCCAGTACTATTCCTCCGCCCATGCCGCCCTGCTTTATTCCGCTTGAAAGAGAGACATCCATTACTGTAACAAGGTTGGTATCAAGATCGTAAAATACATTATAACCCCTCTGTTCATCCGGGATCATATGAGAAAATAAAACCATCTGTTTGAGTGTAAGAGCGCCATAACCGGTCTTAATCTTTTTTCCGCCGTTTTCAGAGATGGTAAGCTCTTTTTTATCCTTGAAACTGTATTCAAGGACAGGTCCATCCTTTATAATAATCTTTAAGGACTTGCCTGAAAGAATATCTGAAAATTGAGATGCACACTGAGGGCCTGTTTCAGTTACCTTGAGTTTTTTACCTATTTCTTCCTTTGTCAGTTTTGTGTACTTGAATCGGTGCATTGGTATGTTCATTTTCTCTCCTCCAAATAAATGTTATTTATAATCCCTGATTATTAAATCTCAGACCTTCGTTTTGAAAGGTCTTCCGCTATCTTGACCATAACGCTGCTTTTCAATGGATAAAAGAGCATGACCAACGCTCCAAGTATTCCGATTACAGCAGGATAGAAGCTCATAAGCATTCTGATTCCGAAGATGGTATCCGGTTCGGTAGCCGCTGAGGAATCAAAGCCATGAAACGCCAGGATCCAGCCGAAAATTGCCCCACCAAGCGCAAGCCCGACTTTTAAAGCAAACAGGGAGGCGGCCATAATCAGCCCGGTGTTTCGTCTTTCGAATTTCCATTCCCCATAATCAGCTGTGTCGGTATATATAGCCCACTGTAATACCGATACGATTCCGATAAAGAAGGATATCGCGGAATTGAGCAGCAGTATAGGAATAACATTATGAGGCTGAAGAAAATAGAATCCACAGCATAGTATGGCGCTTGTCATCAGTGATCCGGAATAGGCCTGTTTCTTGTCAAGCTTATCAACAAAAAACTTTGCCAGAATAGCTCCGACCAATGTCGCAAGCGTGCTGACCGGTAGAAATGTGGATGTGAATACCGCAGGCGTAAGCGCCAGGTTTTTTCCGAACAGATTCAACGATTGTTCGCGCACATAATAGTCGAAATAGTATGTTGTTGATGACCCCCGCATCACAATGAATGTTAACTGGAAAATTGTCGCAATGCCTATAAAAAGCCAGGGTTTGTTGCTCAGAAGATTTTTCAGATCTTTGACAATATCGCCTTTTTGGCCTTCGGGGGGATGGACTCTTTCTTTTGTAGTGAAAAATGTGATTGCGAATAATACAACAGCTATTATACCAAACAACCCGACTGTCATTTGCCAGCCTCGCTGCTCATTTCCGCTGCCGAAGTATGAGACTAGACCCAATGCTGAGAGGCCGATTATAAGCTGGCCGATAAATGCCAAAACAAAGCGGTATTGGGATACATTTGTTCTCTCGTCGGGATCCGGGGTTATGACTCCCATCAACGATGCATATGGAACATTGATAGCAGTATATAATATCATTAAAAGGGAATATGAGATGTAAGCGTAAACCAGCTTCCAGGTGCTGCTGAAATCAGGCGTTGTAAAAGATAATACGCCGCCAATAGTCAAGGGAAGCCCAAAGAAAATAAGATATGGCCGGTATTTTCCCCATCTGGATTTTGTTCCATCAGCTATTACTCCCATAACAGGGTCGGTTACAGCATCAAAAATCCTAGTCACCAGAATCATCGTGCCAAAGGCTGCCGCTGAAATACCAAAAACATTGGTATAGAACATCGGGAGAAACACGATAAAAATCTGAAAATAGAAATTTGAAGCCATATCTCCAAGGCCATAGCCTATTTTTTCTTTTACGGATAATCTTGTACCTGACTCCTGAATTGAAATAGAACTATTTTTCGAATTAGTCATATGTCACCTGATTTTGTAGTTTTTGGATACGATATAAGATATATCGTTCAATTTGATCACGGGAGTATAAAGTAAATAAAAATGCATGTCAAACAAAGTGTCACATAATTTTGACAGCTTGCCAATAATCTCTTTTTATGACAGATTACCGGTATTTATGGAGAGACAAGTATGAACGCCCTGATTGAGGAGTTTGACAGAAATTTCCCAGGAATTACCCTTGAAACGGCCTTTTGCCCCTATCGAATCTGCCCTGTCGGTGCACACTGTGACCACCAGCATGGTAAAATCCTCGGGATGGCAATAGACAAAGGGATTACCATTGCCTATTCCCCATCAGAAGATGGCATTATTCAAATTGTCTCAAGAAATTTTAAAGATAAAATCCGATTTGATGTTACCAGATCCCTTGAAAAGATGAATGACTGGGCAGATTATTTGCGCGGGGCAGTGGCCGCCCTGTCAGAAAAATATCCTGTCACAAAGGGCATTATGGGTGTTATAGAAGGGTCCCTTCCAATAGGCGGGCTTTCTTCATCTGCGGCAGTAATCATTGCATTTCTACAGGCCATGTGCAGGGTAAACGGGCTTAAACTTTCTGAGAAAGAGGTCATTGACACAGCACTCCGGGCAGAAAACCGGTTTGTGGGTGTAAATGTTGGCACACTTGACCAGAGCTGCGTGGTGTACTCACGTAAGGATAAACTTTTATACCTGGATACACTTGATAACAGATACATGCTGTTACCTTTAAACCCTGCCATGAAACCTTATGAGATAGCCATCTTTTTCAGCGGGGTGGAGAGGACCCTTGCAGGCAGCAGATACAATATGCGCGTGGATGAGATCAAATCTGCCGCCTATGCACTTAAGGCCTATGCAGGTATGGATTATGGCAGGTTTGAGGATAGCAGATTAAGGGAGGTGCCTTTAGGGATATACAATAAATATAGAGACAGGCTCCCTGTTAACTTTCAGAAACGGGCTGAACATTATTATACTGAATTTGCACGGGTAGAAAGAGGCGCAGAGGCATGGGCAAGAGGTGATATAGAGACCTTTGGCAAATACATTTTTGAAAGCTGCTATAGCAGCATCTATAACTATGAGACAGGGTCTGATGAACTCAAGGCCCTCTATGAGATCACTATGAGGACAGAAGGCATATATGGTGGCCGTTTTTCTGGCGCAGGGTTCAAGGGGTGTTTTATGGCTCTTATTGACCCGGCCTACAGGTCAGCAATTGAGCAGAAGGTGAGTAGTGAGTACCTGAAGCTCTTTCCTGAGCTTAAGGGCAGATACTCCACCCATTTCTGTAAAAGTGCGGACGGGGTAGGTGCCATATCATGAAATGCATCGTACTTGCAGCAGGGTACGCGACAAGACTCTACCCCCTTACAGAAAATTTTCCAAAGCCCCTTCTGGATGTTAATGGCAAGGCCATACTGGACTGGCTTCTTACTGATATCGATTCGAGCGGGATGATTGATGAATATGCTGTTGTATCCAACCACAGATACATAGATCATTTTAAAACCTGGGCAGAAAGACTGAGGCTTAATGCCCCTGTAAGTGTACTGGATGATGGTTCTGTTACCAACGAGACCCGGCTTGGCGCTGTAAAGGATATAGAGTTTGCAATTGATGCTACAGGCGCCTGTGATGACATCATGATAATTGCAGGGGATAACCTGCTGGATTTTTCCCTTTCAGGGTTTATGCAGTATTTTTTTAAAAAAGAGGCGACCTCTATAATGAGGTACTTTGAACCTGATGCTGCGCGCTGTTCAAAGACCGGTGTACTGACCCTGACAGAGGGTGAGAGGGTTACAGCAATGAAAGAAAAACCTCAAAACCCAGAACCAGACTGGTGCACCCCGCCATTTTATATATACCACCGGGATGATCTACCCCTTATAAAAAAGGCAATTAAAGAAAACTGCAATACTGATGCGCCAGGGAATCTTCTTTCCTATATTTGCAGGCACACGAAGGTTTATGCGATGGAGATGCCGGGCAAACGATATGATATTGGCAGCCTTGATAGCTATAACAGGGTAAGAGAGAAATACAGAGGCATAGAAATTGGCCATGGCATCTGATCACATAATAACCGACTATGGTGCAAATGGTAGCCTGACTGTAAACAATGCGCCTGCCATACAGTCTGCAATAGATGCATGTTTTAAAAACGGCGGGGGCAGGGTTATTGTGCCTGCCGGTAGAGTATTCATGACAGGCTCTTTAATCCTTAAATCCAATGTGGAATTGCACCTTGAGCAGGGGGCGATTCTTAAGGCAAGTAAAAACAAGTCTGATTACAAAGGATTCAGGGAGCTTACCTACATGGATACAGCGCTGAAGGCCCCCGCATATGTAAACTGTGAGTATGATGGCAGACCAAAACAGTATTTTCTTTATGCCTTTGACTCACACAATATATCCATTACAGGAAAAGGCATTATTGATGGTTCAGGTGAGATACATCAGGGAGAGGTATTCAAATATTATATTGAGGGTGACAGCTACCCCAGGATGCCCATGCTGTTTATGGAGGGGATTAACAATCTTCACATCATGGATGTAACACTCAGGAACAGCGGTTTCTGGACCGTGCACATGGCCGGGTGCAGGGATGTGCTTATAGATGGCATATGCATAAAAAATGATTTAAGGATGATGAATAGTGACGGTATAGACCCTGATCACTGCAAAAATGTGGTCATAAGAGATTGTGACATAGAATCTGCTGATGACTGCATTGTGTTCAAGGCCACAGGGGCATTTAAAAAGTATGGGCCATGCGAAAACATTACTGTATCAGGGTGCAGGCTTACCTCAACGAGCGCGGCTATCAAGTTTGGTACAGAGAGCGAGTCTGATATGAGAAACATCAGCGTGAAGGACTGCGTGATAAGCCGGACAAACAGGGGCATATCCCTTCAGCTCAGGGACAGTGCAAACATGGAGAATATCTCATTTAGTAATATCCGCATAGAGACTAAACGTTTTTCAGAACACTGGTGGGGAGAGGGAGAACCCATTGCCATCACCGCTGTTCCACGTAAAGAGGGTATACGCCCAGGCAAGGTTAAAAATATCAGGTTTAAAAATATTGAGTGTATTAGCGAGAATGGTATATTCATACACGGTAATGATGAGACCTGTGTTGAGGATATCTTTTTTGAGGATATAAAAATACGTCTTGAAAACAGCAGTAAATGGGAAAAGGCTGATTATGATCTAAGACCATGTGCTGGCAAAGGGAAGGTAAAGGCAAAGATGAGCGGGGCATATTTAAGGTTCGCAGAGAATATAAGGTTTAAGGGGTTTGAGATTAAGGCGGATGATGATATGAAGCAATATCTGGCAGGGGTTTATGATATTGAAGCTTGCAAAGGTGTTGAATGGGAATAATAAACCGAAAAGAACTAATAGAGTTTCATAATGTAATTCTAAACAAACCTGAAACAGCATCCCCACTTACTGTCGGGAATGGCGGGTTTGCATTCACATTTGATATCACCGGCATGCAGACCCTTTACACGGAATATCTTGATCAATTCCCATTATGCACCATGGCTGAATGGGGCTGGCACATTACACCAGCAGAAAACCAGATGGCTCTTTATACCCATGATGACCTTATAGAGGATGAGTATGATTTCAGTGATAGAAAGGTACACTACCCTGTAACTAAAAAACCGGGCAATGAAAAGGTTTATGACTGGCTCCGTGAAAATCCGCACAGATATAACCTTGCGCGTATCGGCCTTTTTTACAAAAGAAGAGAAATCAAATCGAAAGAGTTATCTAACATCAGGCAGGAACTCGCCCTTTATGATGGCTTATGTAACAGCCATTTTACCCTTGATAATAAACAATGTGATGTAACCACATTTGTCCATTCAGAGAGTGACACCCTGTGCTTAAAAATAGAATCTGAACTGCTTATGAATGGACTAACACCCTGTATCCTCTTCCCATACCCTTCATGGCGAATCCACGGTTCAGACTGGTCATCTTCAGCACAGGAGAGGCACAAGCTAGAAACATTATCTAAGGATAAAAACACCCTTGTTATGAAAAGGGTCATAGATAACACAGAGCTCTTTGTTCGAATCCATATAAAAGGCGGTGAGTGTGCCTGCAATGTTAAAGATAAATGCATAAAGATCATTCCCGATGCGGATCAATTGGAGATTGTAATCACCTTTGCAAGAACAATAAATAGCAGGCCATGTGATCTTGAAACATCTATCTCAGAGACAAAAAAATACTGGAATGCATTCTGGGAAAAGGGGGGCATAATACGGCTCAGAAACAGTAAAGATAAAAGGGGTGTCGAGCTTGAAAGAAGGATCATCCTCTCAATGTATCTGTTGGCGGCTCAATGTACAGGTAATATGCCCCCGCAGGAAACAGGGCTATCTGTAAACAGCTGGTATGGGAAATTTCATCTGGAGATGCATCTGTGGCACCAGGCATTTCTCCCCTTGTGGAACAGGGGGCACCTCCTGAAAAAGAGCCTTAACTGGTATAAAAACCACCTTGCGAATGCAGTAATGAATGCGGCTAAAAATGGCTTCAAGGGTGCAAGGTGGCCCAAGATGGTGGATGAGAGAGGTATTGATTCACCTTCGCCCATTGCACCTCTACTTGTATGGCAGCAGCCACACATCATCTACATGCTGGAACTCTGTTATCGTGAGAACCCTTCTGATGCGTTCCTGCATGAATATGAAGAGATAGTCACAAAAACAGCCAAATTCATGACAGACTACCCGGTACAGAATAAGATGGATAACAGGTATCATCTTATGCCGCCACTCATACCTGCACAGGAGTGTCATGCTCCTGAGACAACAAAGGACCCTGCATTTGAGTTGGAGTATTTCGTTTCTGGGCTAACGATTGCGGCAGAGTGGTATAAAAGGCTTAAAAAGGATATCCCGAAGAAATGGATCAATGTAATGAAAAACATGGCCCTGAGCCCTGTACATGATGGCAAGTATCAGGCACATGCAAATATTAATGATACATTTGTTTCGGCAGCAGTTGATCACCCATCCATGCTCTGTGCCTTTGGATTCATTGACAGTGGAAGGATAGATAAAGAAAGAATGCTTTCCACACTTACGTCAGTAATAAGCTCATGGGATTATGAATCTTTATGGGGATGGGATTTTGCAGTAATGGCCATGACAGCAGCAAGGCTTGGCTTGAATGATATGGCTCTTGACCTGCTTCTTTATGACACGCCTAAAAACCGCTATGTAAAAAGCGGCAATAACGCACAGGGTGAAAGAAAGGATCTGCCATTATATCTGCCAGGTAATGGGTCACTGCTGCTTGCTATTGCCCTGCTTGCAGCGGGTGTTGAAGGTAAACAGAATGGAGTCACAGGCTTTCCTCACGATGGCACATGGTGTGTTGAACATGAGGGTATCAGGCCGCTTCCGTGAAAATATCCGGGCACAGTGCGCCGTGCTACGACCGGAAGCATTTTTTTCAGGACATCCTGCCCGATCCCGGTTTTTGCTGAAGCTGCTCCGGCAACCTGCCTGCTGACATCCTTGCTGCCCAGAATATGTCCCAGGATACCATTGCCATCCATGACTGTATTCTCGTCACCCAGGGTATCAAGATTATCTATATACTGAGTGTGTTTACCTGATGAGAGGGCCTTCATAATACCGTCAATACCGTTTGGTTTTGAGGCATTACTCGCCAGTCCCTGCCTAAGCGCGGGTAGAAGATTGGATATTGCTGATGTCGCCTGACTCTCATCCAGCCCAAAATTCCTGGCCATTTGTTTTACAGCACCTCCATTGCCTGCATTTAAAAGCATGTTTAAAAGGTCCATAGACCCTCCTTGTTAAGATGTTTTGGATGAAAAAGCATGAGATGTTAACTTTGTTTTTTGAAAGGATATATTAGCGGATTATAAAGTGTCAATGGATAAAATCCACAGAGTAGAATATGGCATACCTGAAAATGGTTTCAGTAGGGTTGCGAGGTTGAGACCTCTTCCACAATTAGAGTTAGTTTATCTCTATAGTCATGTACGCCGACTTTTTTACTGTATCAAATTAAGAGGGCAAAGATAATATTTTTCAAGGGTATGAAGGTATCCACAATTTACGCCTTAAATCTTCATAAATTCTTCAGGTTTATTAACAGAATTAGATTTGTAGTCTGGCATGTAATTTGCAGAATGTATATAGCCTGTGTAGCTTTTATATTTTAAACAGTTAGCGGCATAAAAAAATTCTATATTCTACAGGAGAAGATTGTGGACAAATTAACCCAATTTTTGAAGGAACTTCAAACAGATACTAAATTTAAAGACTTAGAGGAAGCATCCATTAAACAGGCAATAATTTTAAAAACCCTGTTACTTCTGGGATGGGACCCTTTTGATGTAAATGAAATTCAGCCAGAATACATAACAAAAATGCAAAAAATTGACTACGCAATTAGACAAAATGATTCAGTAACGGCATTTTTAATTGTCAGAAAGGACCCTGAGAATCTTAAGGCCGATATTGAATCATTACTTGTATCTGCTGAAAAGTCTGATGTTAAAATTGCAATATTCACAAATGGTTTTTCATGGTGGTTCTTTCTACCCACAATCGAAGGGAACATTGATGATAAAAGGTTCTGGTCCATCGATACCGGAAAAGAAAAACCGGATGTGATTGCCCGAAAATTATTTGATTTTTTTTCAAAGGAAAGCATTATCAGCGGCAATGCTCTAAAGCTTGCCGAAGAAATCTGCAATAAAAGAAAAGAAGCAATACTGATTAATACATATCTCCCCAAGGCATGGGAAAAGGTGATCTCTGAACCGGAAAAATATCTAGTTGATATCATATCAGAAGTGACAATGGAACTTTGCGGGTATAAACCCAAACTGGAAAAGGTTGTGGAATTTGTAAAGGCTGAAGGTAAAATCAGATATAAAAAATCCGAATATTATGAACTCACTGACCTCACAAAAATCGCCAGTGAAAAATCTGATAAATTAAAAACAGGGTATAAGGGTAAGTCCATCAAATCATTTAATTTTGAAACTATTGAATATAATGTTAAGTCATGGCAGGAAATACCATGGGAATTGTGCAATTCCATTGCAAAAAAACACAGTGAATCTTTTGAAAATGTATTATATATCAGTATAAAAGGAAGAGATTATTTTTCAAACAACCCCTATCAGTTTATTATGAATAAAGAAATAGA
>JAFGFM010000173.1 GCA_016931115.1 Deltaproteobacteria bacterium
CCAAATATCAATTGCTTATATGCACTCACCCCCGATTTATTCCCTCATTTTTATGTCTTTTTCTCAAAGCTGCGGAAGTTGGGCTAGAACCATTTTCGGACATGCGATGAGGCAACAGTTCCAATGACACTGTATCCTGCTCCTGCGGTCAACAGCCTATTTTTCTGATTATTTAAGCCTTAAAAAATAGTTAAATAACCTTGAACGATAATTACCCTATCAACTGAAAGACAAAACAATTCCCAATACCACCATGCAACTGATTGGCCATAAAGCAGACGCAATAATAAGAATAAATGCTTTCTGGCGTAGCTTCCAAAGGTCATTATGTTTTCGAAGTAATGCTACTGACTCCTTGCGAAAAAGAAACGTAAAATTCTTTGGACTCCCATATGTGGGAGGCGTGACATATCGCTTTGCCTCATCTGGCCACTTCTCCAAGAAACGATTACGCACACAATTGAACTGAAGCGCAGTAAAAAACCATAGCACACTGGTCGAAATAAATAATATTAGTGGCACTATTTCGTTTTGCACGTTCCTGAATCCTTTCCAAAAACATAGCCAGCAGTTCAAACAAATAATCCTTGTATCTCCGTTAATGTAGGCCTAAACCCATTTAGCTTTCTTAACTATCTTTAAAATAATTTTCTATATTATTCTCATCGATATATTGTTTAAGTTTTTTGGATATATATGTACCAACCGGGAAGCCCAAATATAATAAACTCAAATATAATTTCATGAGATAAAATCCCCATCTTTTTTGAAAAACAATTCCTAATCCAATAAATGCATGGAATAAAGTTGATAATAATATGAAAACTTGAAATTCAATAGTATACCTAATATCGACTCGTAATAAAAAATGCATAGTCATTCCTAGGATAGCTATGCCAATAAGTGTATATCCAAATATAAAAATTGGCTTTAAGATATAATTTGTTTTCATTTTGCTCCTTAACTATTAAATGCCCAAATATTATTTTTGCAAAGCTCCCGACCATGATTGAGTAGTCCCCTCTTCAAACCCAGTAAAACCAATTCCTTTACCAAATAGACTTACTGTCCATCCTGTAGTTTCTCCAGTTTTTTGATCCGAATATTTTGTCACAGAAACTCCTGCAAAAGTTAATGAAGTATAATTTGATACACCTGAAAAGAAATCTCTTGAATCTCCTTTATAATATGTCAAATTAACGCCTAATCCTACTTTTGCTCCAGGGATTGTATCAGTGTATGATTGGTAGATAAACCCTCCTAGCTGAGCATGTCCCATGCTGTCTGGTCTAACCCCAACAAAAATTCCAGAACCTGCACCTCCACCTGTAGAATAATTACTAGTGCCCCAACCAGAGCCATATGCCCCACCAAAATCTAATGCAAATCCAGCAGAGCCCGACGGATCAATCAACAATACCGGATTATTACCCACATAAACATACAGGTTGACATCCCCACCTCCAAACCCTGCTGGGTCTTCGGAAATAAACCTCCCTAGTGTTGGATCATAATACCTAGCCCGCATATAATAGAGGCCATTAGATTCTGACATCACCCCATATTGTCCCACATACTTAAACGGCTGGGTAAAGGCTTCTACTTCATTTCCTATTTCTCCAAATGGCGTATATGCGTACTTGTTAACAATATTTTGACTGCTGTCTGTTATGGCAATAGTGCTTCCTGTCGCATTATAATGGTAGCAATATAATTCTCCTGTAGCAGTTACCATCACCATAAGGCCATTACCATATATATAATATCTCTGGATTACATTATTTGAATCCGCCTCAGCAAGCAGATTGCCTCTGGCATCATAGATATACTTTGTTGTAACCCCATTCCTTACAGCCCTTACCCTGTTTCCCATACCATCGTAAAAATATTGTATGGTACTTCCTATGGTCTTAAGCCTGTGTTCATAATCAAAGGTGTATGTTGTGCTGTTTTTTGCTGACAACTGCCCTTCGTCATCATGGGTGAAACTGTCGGCTCCTGCGGTCAGGAGCCTGTTCTTCTGAGTGTTGTATGTATAATTAATGGTTTGGGCGCTTGGGTCGAATGTTAAAGGTTCATTTTTCGCTATATGTGTTCTGTTACCATTGTTATCAAGGGTAAAATGATATGTGGCTATGGGTGTTGTATTACCCTTTTCATTCTCAAGGTCAGTAAGCCTGTCCGCATTATCATACCCATAATATACCTTTGAACCATTAAACTGGTCTATCTGATCAAGCCGCCCTGATTCATCATAGTAAAATGTGCTTCCTGGAGTACCTGCTAACCAGTTGATGGTGACTGTCTCAAGCCGGTTCAGTTCATCATAGGTGTAGGTTACTGTCTTATTACCCGGATAGGTGAATGTGGTGAGGTTTCCCGCTGAATCATAACTATAGGATATCCCAAATCCCTGTGCATCTGTAAATCTTTTTAGCCGGTTTGCTGCATCATATTCATTATATGTGGTCGTGCCTATGGAATCCTGCATCCTGTAAAGGTTATCTCGTGAATCATACTGAAAGTTTACTGTTGAATTATCCTGATAGGTTATTGTATCCATCTTGCCGCTAGGGGTGTAGCTGTATGAGATGGAATTGTTTTTGCGGTCCGTGATGGTATGAAGGCTCCCATCATCATAATAGGTATACCCTGTAGCCTTGCTTAGAGGGTCTGTCCTGGTTAATATTTGCCCCCTGTTGTTATAGGTAAAGCCTGTATGGGAACTGGCCTGATCATTCAGGTCTGTCATCCAGCCTCTTGAGTTGTATACATAATCAACAATTGGCTCAGTATCCACTTTAGAGGTATCAGGGTTTCCGAATGAATCATATGTTAATGTGGTTGTCAACTTTTAAATTTAATACCCTTGTTTTATCTACGATCATGACTTCAAAGTACTCTTATTCTATACTTTTTATAGAATATTTAAGTACCCCCGTATTGGGTTTAAGTAAAGCTAACAATTTTGCTAGAAAAGCATGGATTAGATCGTCTTCGTTTTTATAATCAAGTGCCTCAAATGGTACATTTAGGCCTTCTCCTTTTATATGGGTGCCATCTTCATAAATCCATATTTTAAATTCACCTATGGATGCTTCGAGATAAATCTCTTTTACCGCGTACCATTTTTCTTTCGATTCTTTTATATCAACATCTACAGAATCTATCCCTTGTAATCGAAGTTTCTTCGATAATTCATTCCAACACTTTTTTTGAAAAGCATTTAATTCAAGCATCTTTATTCTTCAGTATAAATAGGGGATCACCATCATGACATACAATTAAAACCATTTCATTTTCTTTAATTAATGCCCAATCTCCGATTTCCAAAGGAGCTGAAAAAATTTGATTTACCATGTTGTTCTCTATTTTATCTATTACACCTGTAAATGTTTTTGAGTATTCTTTAATCAACCGCTCCATAGGAATCTTAACTGTTTTGACCATACACAATGCATTCCTTTTGATGAATTTGTTAAGGGCACTTGAGTATCGGTATTTGTTTCCATCATCAAATTCTTCAATTTTGGAATAATGATTTCCCTCTATACCATTTTCATACACCCAGCCTTTGAAAGGATCCGGCATTCTAATAATTGAATCAATTATTTTAGGAGCTATTTCCCAACCTGGCAAGGAGTCCGAATTAATTCTCCATTCTTCATAAATCATATAAATCCCTTCAATTCCTTGCATATTTTTTCCTTTTCATTAAGTTACCGAATATTAATAACCGCTTTAAGATGGTTCCACCAAGTTTGCAGCTGATGAATAAAATGTCTTTCCTTTTCCGAGTTCGACTTAATTAACACTGATTTATATTCAATGATGTTCTGTAAAACTTTTCCCAAATTGTTTATTTCGATTATCATAGTAAAGCTGATAATCGAACCGACCATTAGACTTATAAACATTTAAATACGTATACTCAGTTGCTCTTAATGATTCTCTATCAAGGGTAAGGAAAAAGAAAACTTTATATATTTCAATCGCCATTTCTATTGGAATGCCACCATTTTTTGATGAAAGATCCTTTAACTTAACATATATCTCTTCTTCAATACTTATATAGATGTAATCACCATACTTTTCTTTTATAATGGTTATCCTTCGTTTATCTTCTTCTGTTGCTCTGTTTATGCAACTAATACAGAAGATGATTAATAAAATAATCATAACCAAATGAGCTAATGGGGTGTTTTTAATTGTACGTTCATTATGTGGCATTTCAATTTGCTTCCTCAAATTGATTAGTCTTTTGAAGGCTCTACATTATCTTTGCTAGCTATGAAACTAATTAAATCATCAACTGTATTAAAATTTATGGTTTTAGGTTTTTTTATTTTCCCTGTTTTCTTATTAACAATCCAAGATAATTCTATTAAACCATCGCCAAATTCCCAACCAGCCAATGGCGCAAGTTCATGATTAAAACGATCAGATGGTCTGATTTTACATTCAGAGATACCTCTAGCATTACCGATTTCTCTAAGCACTTGAGCAACTTTTTCTTGAGGAATACCAGCACTGCGATAATAACATGAGTAAAATTCATCAATTCCCATATCTGGTCTATTTATAAAACGATTATTTTTTCCTCTTGCTTCTTTTTTGCTTAACAAGAATATAAGAAATAGAGATAAGCCAAAAACAATAAAAAAAAATATTATACTTGTTATAGTCATCTATTTAAGGATATGGTCCATTTTTTATGGTCACCTACTATATTATCTGTCTCCATGATTGAAATATAAAAATTATCTACGACTATTTCGAACGTTGTAGCGATACATGTTTTTACCAAAATCTTCCTATCATTAGGCAAGAAATTAATTTTATTAAAAATATCCCATGATTCAGCATTTTTCCCATTTGATATCTTATAATTGATCACATATTTGAATTGTAAAATAAACTCTACAATTGGGATTGAATATCTTTTCAATAAATATTTTTTCCACAAAGTCTTTTTTTTGTCAGATAATTCCCGCCTGTACCTAATCGTTAAAGAAGATGATAATTTGTCATAAAATATAGCATCTTTACTAAACCAACAATCGTGGATTAGATCATTTATTACATTTATTTCTACATCATTTTTTATAATTATTTCTTTTGACATGTAACAATTACCTCCAAGGTAAAGGTATACGCAATATTTTATGGGTTCCTTTTACACCTTCTTTCCAAATTATTATTTGAATGTGTGAAAGTTTACCAAGACTACCAAAACTATGGTGAGGTGCGTGAATTGCTATTTTTGCTCTTGTAGCAGTTAATATTGAAGTAGCTGCGCTAATCTGCCGCCCCTGCCCAACTGTCAAGACAGTCATGACTTGTTCTCCAAGCATTGCGGTTGTATTTATAGCTGAACCAACGTAATTTCCTTGAGCAAAATCTGTCATTGCATTGTCCCATGCTATTTGGCCTGGAACTACTGTCCGGAGAAATGTTCCTGAATTATATGTGGTTGATTCTGAACACAATCCATTCGGGTCCATAAACATGATGGGATTATTCATAGCATATACATATAGGTTAAAATCACCACCATCAAACCCCAAAGGGTCTTCTGATAAAAACCTTCCAACATCGGGGTCATAATAGCGGGCTTTCATATAATAAAGCCCATTAGGTTCAGTCACAACGCCATACTGCCCTACATACTTAAATGGCTGAGCCACTGTTTCCTGAGAATTAGCGGCCAAGCCAAATGGTGCATACACATATTTATTTACTATATTCTGTCCTGAATCTGTCATGGCAATAGTATTTGCATTTGCATCAAAATGGTAGCAGTAAATCTGCCCTCCTGCAGTCACCACAGCCATCAGTCCTTTACCATAGATATAGTATCTCTGGATTACATTATTCACATCTGCCTCAGCCAACAATTGCCCAGAAGCACTGTAAATATATCTCGTAATTGCACCATTTCTTGTTGCCTGAATCCTGTTATTGCTCCCATCGTATACGTATTGTGAAGGTGTGGTACCGCCAACATTTACAAGTCTGTGCGCAACATCAAAACCATATGCAGTTCCTCCCTTTGAAGCCAACTGCCCTTCATCATCATATGTAAAGCTTGTCCCGCTGGCAGACAATAATCTATTTTTTTGACTGTTATAGGTGTAATTGGTATTTACCGGACTGAGTGTCATCTCCAATGGTTCAGTTTTATTTATATGCTTACGGTTGCCATTGTTATCCAGCACAAAATGATATGTAGCAATCGGTGTTCCTCCACCTGTTGTATTTTCAAGATCTGTAAGGCGACCAGCATTATCATAATCAAAGTTCACGATCGTGCCATTGAATTGATCAAACCCGGTAACCTTGCTCGCAGAATCATAATAGTAGGTGGCTGTTTTATTAATCCAATTTATGGATACTGTCTCAAGGCGATTCAGATCGTCATACGTATAGGTTACTGTCTTATTACCTGGATATGTCAATGTGGTAAGATTTCCTGATTCATCATACCCATAACCAACTGAAAAACCATGGGGATTAGTATTGTTAGTAATGCGGCTTAGCACATTATAATCATTAAGGATTGTTCCTGTAGGAGAATTTATTGTTCGGAGGTTATCCCTTGCATCGTATCCATAACTCACCTGAAAAGATGGGCCTCCTCCATTGTCTATATAAGTGATCGTATCCGTTTTACCTGAAGGGGTATAATCATAATCAATGATATCTCCATTCCTATCTGTAATCGTATTTACGCTTCCATCATCGTAATATGTGAATGTTGTATTCTTGAGCAATGGATCAGTTTTAGTGGACAAAAGTCCTCTATCATCATAGGTAAATGAAGTTGTTGCGTTTGCTTGATCTGTAAGCGAAGTAAGCAAACCAACAGGGTTATAGTTGTAATTTACTAATGGTTGAGTGTTTGTCTGTGCAGTATCCAGATTACCGAAGCTATCGTATGTCATGGTGCTAACAGTTTCCATTCCATCTCTTGTGGTATGGATAAGGCCGTTGTTATAGTAAATTTGACTTGTGGCTATCTGTTTTCCTGCTTCAGGGTAAACAATAGTATCTGTTAAATGGTGCTCTGTGTCATATTCATAATGAATCCGGTGATTCATGGGGTCATACTCATCTGTTCTCCGAAAAAGACCATCATATACATATTCGGTTTCATTTTGATACGCATCTGAGGTAAATGTAATGTTGTGATTGCTATCATATCTAAACTCTACCTCGTTTCCCATCAGGTCAGTAGTTTTAACAACATGATTTTGCCCATCGTATTCAGTGTAACTCCTGTTTCCCAGGGCATTTTCTGTGCTTAATGTTCTCCCCTTGTCATCAAAATAATAGACTGTCTGGTTCCCTTCAGTATCCTCTTCTATATTCCTGTAACCTGAAAAATAGAGGTTGTATGTCCTGTTTACTATGCTGCCATTAATCTTTCTCGGTACTGTCTGGGTCTTAACCCGGTCAAGTTCATCATATGTATTGGTGGCAGTTGTTATACTCAAGGGATTTGTAAGGGTTGTCATCCTGTGTTTGGTATCGTATCCATATTGCCATAATTTATTCTCAAGGTCTCTGAAACCCGTGAGGTTACCATTGGTATATTCATAGGATACTGATCTCCCTGTGGAGTCTGTAACAGTATCAAGTAAATCACCATCATATGTTAAGGTTATAGACCTTTGAAAGACATCCCTGACAGATTGTAACTTTTCTCCTGAATATGTAAAATTTAGAGCATTATTATCCGCATCAACTTGTGCCCTTAATATTTTTACAATTTCTTTGCTTGTGTATGATGAATATATTCTCATTTTAAAAAATAATATTGCCCCAATTTTATTCGTCTTGCTCAGTAATATTAACACCTCCAAATAGAGCAATATTTTTTAATAAATGAATTTCTTTTCCATCTAAATAATAATGAAATAAATCTTGTGCCTCTGAAATTCTAATCGTATTTGACCATGTTTGCCTGGTATACAAAAAACTTTTTCCATCAGAAGACCAAATGAAACTAGCCCCTATAGTAAGAGCCCTGGATTTTTTTAACACCTTCATCGTCTTTGTATTTACAGAATATAAATAGATTTTATCACCATCAAAACTCCCACATAACACTAAATTACCATCAGGTGAGAGAGAAGATGGAATTACATTATCATATCCTGTATCCCTTTTTTCTCCAGTAACAATATTATACTCAAAAAGTTTGTTTGAAGTAGTTGCATACAGAACCTTATCATTGGCACACCATACAGCCGGTGAATAATTCATCATGTCTGAAAAGAGAATTTTAGAGCTGTTCTTTTTTAAATCTAGTACCCAGAGTTGATAAGGGTGAATATAGAATAATAAAAAATCTCCAGCAGGTGAAATTGAAGGAAATCTTCCTTCAACTATCTTTACCGGTTTTTCTTCTTTATTAACTATATTAACCTCATAAATACATGTCTTATGCTCTTCATTTAAACTCATGGTCGAAAAATATATATTCCCATTTTTATGATTGTAAGAGGGCCAGTAAACGTCATTGACCTTTTTGCTATCCAAAATATCTACTAAATTTGTGGAATTTCCATTTTTAATAAGACACTCTTTCAAAACCCCAGCAATCGATATTAAATACTTTTCTTTTTTTATTGATTCTTCGGCGAAAGAATCAGAAGAACTTATAGATGACAAGATAATAAAACCTAAAATCAAGATAATAAGATGGAATAAAATGCATATTTTTAAGTTAAAAAATTGTTTTAGTTTTTTCATTATTTTAATTCTTTAAAATTGTCACCATGTATTAAGTAACCGATTTTGCCATCTTTCATTTTTACTTTATAGACTTTATAATCTTTTTCATAACTCCAGTCCAAGACTTCACCCTCGTCGCCTGCTTTTAAATTAGAAATGACTTCGTTCGGTTGAGGATTGGTGCTTGGATAATTAAGAGGATATGGATTTTTTAATAAATTAGCAGGACCTTCAATAAGCACAGTCGTATTATTGTTACACGCCATAAAAGTACTCATAAATAAAAAAATTACATACCATTTGTTAAAAATAGTTCTCCAAATATTTGAAACCATATTCATCACCTATATTATTTGTTAGATTTAGAATAAAAATTAAAGCTGTTAACAGCACCAGAATCAATAAGATTATTTCCTAAAGATACCGGTAAAATACTATTCCCAACATTCACACCGACTTCATTTAACCCTTTTTGAACGGGGTTTACACAGTTATTACTAATACGTCCATATTCACCGGGGTTGTTTAAACTTGTTTGTAATTTTGTTTCCTGTTGGGGTGAAAGATTTATTACAGACCCTACACCTTCTCGAAAATTATTTAATTTTGCATATTCACCTGCAGGTCTAACATCCATACCATTAGGTGAAAAAGAATAAGAAGTTCCATTTAAATTAACAGATACATGCCCAAATGCTGATTTACCATGACCAACTGGCTCCCAGATAATAACCTCTGTATATAGACCGCTCGGATCAACCAACATAACTGGGTTATTGTTAACATAAACATAAAGGTTCACATCTCCACCGCCAAACCCTGCTGGGTCTTCAGAGATAAACCTTCCTAAAGTCGGATCATAATACCTAGCCCGCATATAGTAAAAGCCATTGGATTCGGACATAACCCCATACTGCCCCACATACTTAAATGGCTGGGCAAAGGTTTCTACCTCACTACCTATTTCCCCAAAGGGAGTATAGGCATACTTGTTTACTATATTCTGACCACTGTCTGTAATGGCTATGGTACTTCCTGCTGCATTAAAATGGTAGCAGTAAAGCTGGCCTCCTGATGTTACCATCGCCATTAAACCATTACCATAGATGTAATATCTCTGGATCACATTATTTGTATCCGCTTCAGCAAGCAGGTTACCTTTGGCATCATAGATATACTTTGTTGTAACACCACTCCTTACAGCCCTTACCCTGTTACCCATGCCATCATAGAAATACTGTATTGTACTCCCAATGGTCTTAAGCCTGTGCTCATAATCAAAGGTATAAGAGGTACTGTTTTTTGTTGCTAACTGCCCTTCGTCATCATGGGTAAAGGTATCTATCCCTGCTGTCAACAGCCTGTTCTTTTGGGTGTTGTATGTATAGTTAATGGTTTGGGTGCCTGGGTCAAAGGTTATCGGTTCATTTTTAGCTATATGTGTCCTGTTACCATTGTTATCCAGGGTAAAGTGATAGGTGGCTATGGGTGTTGTATTACCTTTTTCATTCTCAAGGTCAGTTAACCTGTCCGCATTATCATACCCATAATAAACCATTGACCCATTGAACTGGTCTATCTGATCAAGCCTCCCTGATTCATCATAGTAAAAGGTGCTTAATGGAGTACCTGTTACCCAGTTGATGGTGACTGTCTCAAGCCGGTTCAATTCATCATAGGTATAGGTTACTGTCTTATTACCCGGATAAGTTAATGTTGTAAGATTTCCCGCTGCATCATAACCATAGGATATTTCAAACCCCTGCGCATCTGTAAACCTTTTTAACCGGTTTGCTGCATCATATTCATTGTATGTGGTCGTGCCTATGGAATCCTGCATCCTGTACAGGTTATCACGTGAATCATACTGAAAACCTACTGTTGATAAATCCTGATAGGTAATGGTATCCATCTTACCGCTGGGGGTGTAGCTGTATGAAATGGTATTGTTTTTTCTATCTGTAATGGTATGAAGGCTCCCATCATCATAATAGGTATACCCTGTAGCCTTGCTTAGAGGGTCTGTCCTGGTTAATATCTGCCCCCTGTTGTTATAGGTGAAGCCTGTATGAGAACCAGCCTGATCATTCAGGGCTGTTATCCAGCCTCTTGAGTTGTATACATAATCAACAATAGGTTCGGTATCAACCTTTGAAGTATCAGGGTTCCCGAATGAGTCGTAAGTTAAAGTGGTAATAATCCCTTTGCCATCTGATGTTGTATTTGTAAGCCCGTTTGGGTAATAGGTTATATCTCTATGAATCTCCTTTCCTGTCGCTGGATATACGGTTACCTTTTCAAGGTGATGTTCAGAATCATAGTCACGATGAGAAATGCTTCTCTGTACAACATCATTCATAGAGAGGTAAGTATCTGTGAGCCTGAATTCTGAATCATATGTATAACCGGTGTCATATTCTATTCCTGATAAAGGACCCACAGCCTTTACAAGGTTATGATTACCATCATATATAAATTCTGCTTCATTACCTCTCGGGTCAGTAGCTTTCACAACATGATTCTGTCCATCGTATTCGGTGTAACTCCTGTTACCCAGGGCATTTTTAAAACTTACTGTTCTCCCCTTGTCATCAAAATAATAGACTGTCTGGTTCCCTTCAGTATCCTCCTCTATATTCCTGTAACCTGAAAAATACAGGTTGTATGTCCTGTTTACTATACTGCCATTAATCTTTCTTGGTACTGTCTGGGTCTTAACCCTGTCAAGCTCATCATATGTATTGGTAGCAGTTGTTATATTTAAGGGGTTTGTAAGGGTTGTCATCCTGTGCTTGGTATCGTATCCATATTGCCATAGTTTATTCTCAAGGTCTCTGAAACCCGTGAGATTACCATTGGTATAGTCATAGGATACTGCCCTTCCTGTGGAGTCTGTAACTGTATCCAGTAAATCGCCATCATACGTTAAGGTTATAGACCTTTGAAAGACATCCCAGACAGATTGTAACTTGTCTCCTGAATATTGAAATGTCAGGGAGTTATTGTCCGCATCAACGATTGAACTAATCTTTTTCTCTGCATTGAAATTAATATTCATGTCAAAGCGGTCTTCAAGCCTGAAGGTTGAGCCTGCAATCAGCTTTACAGTTGTATTTGGAGGGGAGCTATAAGAACCATCTGCAAGTTTTACAAAATCAAGGGTTTTGCTTCCCATATGAACTGTGACTACATTTTCAATCAACTGATCAATCATCCACTTTTGTATCTGAGTTGCAACCAGCCAGTTAATCAGGCTGTCTTGAGTCTCCATCAGATCATTTGCTACAAATAAAGAAACAATAGCCGATGCTGAATCAATTGGTGCTCTTCTGCCTAAACCAGGGTTTCCATCAGAGTGCTTTTCATGAAACACATCATAGTTATGAGACCATCCTTTTCCCAAGACCCCATCCTTGTAGTTTGAACTGCTGTTATATGAACGGGTTAACCCTAACCCCATTGTGCCTGATGCACCTAATGAGATATCAGTATTACCGGACAGAAAAGCCCCTGAAAGCATATCAACAGGGTCAACACTTGTAGGGGAGCTTATATGGGCTTGTGTGCTGATATTGGCCACTGAAAGAGAGGTCTGGTAGTATACTTCATTAACATCTACCGGTTCGGAAATACTGGAATACCCGCCATTATAACCACCGCAAATAATCATTCCTGCAGACCCTTCATTTCCTGCTCGGTAATACTGGATATACCCCAGGCCGGTCCATTCGTTTAATGCAATATTGGCGTCCTGGGGCAGGATAAGCTTCATTTCTGCATTCTCATCAAATATTTCTTGAAGGGAGGAGAGTTGATTTGGTGTATAATTCTGCAATTGCGACGATATGGTAGGGAAAGTTGTTTTATTTACATAAAAGCTTTTTTTATCGTTAGCATTTGATAGTTGAAGGAGTTTTACTGTTGATGCCCCAATTTTATCAACCCCTTGTAACTGTTGCAGGATTCCATGCTCAAATGCGCTAGAGAACCCACTTGCAGCGTAAAACCATTGATATATATCCTCTGTTACACCATGTACTGAAGAAGGTGTAGTAATACCCATTTTTACATCAATATAGTACCCCTCTTCCTGGGCCATTATCCCTATTTTATGCTGTCTTACAGGGATTACTCCAGCCAACTTCCCCATCATTTGTTCTGCCAGACTACATTCATTAAGCCAGGTCATTCCCATTATGTTAAGTGATTCTCCAAGAACTGTCTCAGACTCCGGCGTGCCTGTTTCCTTATTCTTAGTAAGTGTTTTGTTACGCTCCTGCATTAACGCATTTGATACATTTTCAAAATCACATGCCAGCGCATACGCACCACCGCTTTTTAAATGGAACAGTTCGGTCTGCTTACAATATTTTTTACCATCTATATAAGGATAGGGGTGGTCTGCTGTGATAATTAAATCATATATTGTTCCACTAGTTGTAGCGTTCCCGGTAGCGACCAGCTCACCTTCCACCTTGAGTTGAGGTGCATTGCTTGCCCCTGTAAAGAATATCGTAAGCCTTTTACCTGCAATCTCAAAGCTTGCAAAGGTGCGATCAATCCCCTGATGCTGCATCCTTATTTTGAGCCGGTAGGTATCCGGGATAATAGAAAAAACTGTCTGATTGGCAATATTTGTTTGATATGGAAGGGTACTAGAGTATGTTTCAAGCTCCTCATATATACCCTTTGGGCCGCCTATTATCTCTCTGATTTCAGAATTCGGTTTATTACTCCTGATGTAATTAACAAGATTGTTGCTGTAACTTTGAAGAGTTGCTTGAATATTTGTTTCATTCAAGTTCTGTATATAATCAGTTCCGATTGTCGCTCCGGTAGATGCAGCACTCAGGAGGGCAGCTTTATTGTACCCCATTGCCGAGGCCAGATTTATACCTGTCTCGTAAATGTTCTTTCTAAAAGCAGGGTCAAAGACATAATTGGTTCCATTAATGTTTACCCTAACCCAGACTCGTCTGAGTGTTACCGAAGTGCTGCTAATTGGAGGTATAGGAAATCCGCCATTAGCAAATACCTGAGCTATTATAACTGGATCAGAATCAGTTCCTATCCATGCCGCCAGATCCGAGATAAGGTATCTCACATCACCGGAAACATAGTCTGCAGTAAACCCTGAAGCTCTCAATAATGCAATCAAAAGTGAAGCCTGATCAAAATCATTGCCTCTTCCAGCAAGAAGTGTTGCAGTAGCCCCATTAACAGAACCATATGTGGGGACATAATCTATATGATTTTTTACATAATCAAATATGATTTTTGGATCATGCTGTAAAGCCCTTGCAAGTTCCACAATTTGCGGGGTAGCCTGGGTTTCAGATGTTGTTAACCCTTCACCCATTGACTTCAGGAGAACACCCTCTTTAAATTCTTTTAAAGGAGGAAAATATTTCTCATCATCAATATTGTTTTCATTAACAATTACTGATTCTGCAGGAAAGACAGAACCTGCTGTCCTTATCTGCCAGCCTGGCTCTGAGGCGTATCCTGCTAAGCTGATGGATAAGACAATGGAGATAGAAAATATGCAAACTGAGAATTTTTTAATTTTTCTGATGGCTTGTTTCATGGCTGTTTCCTTATCAATCTTTAGATGAGAAATTTATCTCAAATCTACCGTATTGTCTTCTTCACACGATTTCCTACAACATCGTATTCATAGTATATTTCATATGTTACCTGGTATGCTGCGATGCCTGCTGCACTGGTTAACCGGCCCAGCTTGTCATATTTATTGTATTGCCCTGGGACAGGAGTTGAGCTTGAGCTTATAGGATTGGTCTCAGCGATGTATTCAATATAATTGGTATAGAGGTCTGAATCCGGGTCGCTGTTTCTGTCATATACTATCGGATTAGTCCCTGAGTTTACCTCCCAGAAATTAGGGAGATCATCATTATCAATATCGCCATATGCGTCATTAACAAGCGGATTAAAGCCATAGGTAACCTCCAGACCATCGCCCATTGTATCATCATCTGTATCTGTGTCATTGGGGTTTAAGCTGTTCAATACCTCGAAGCCATCCGTCAACCCGTCACCGTCAGTATCTGAGTTGTTGGGATCAGTATGGTTGTTGTACTCCCCGAGATTCGAGAGGTTATCAGTATCAAAATCCTCTTCTGCTCCATATGCAAGGGTGCCGAAATATCTTATTTCCCAGTCGTCATCCATACCATCACCATCCACATCATTTAAAAGGAGCAGCATAAGAATAGGTGTTAAATCAGCCCCTGTAGAGGTTCTGTTTAACCCTGCATCTTCTGTGTTTTCTGAAAGGTCATTCTGTTTCGTATTACTTGTGTTTTCAGTTTCATCATCCAGAGAAGGCGGAGTAAGGTCGAGGTCAGTATCAGGTTGCGGAGGCAATGCATCTATATTTTCCGGTTCTGTCTTATCGGTTTCTACAGGCAGTTCATTTGCATCATTCAACTCTTCTGATGGTAGGTCAACCTTGTTCCCTGTTTCAAGATCAATGACCTCAAGATAACCAGTAGAAATGGAAATATTCGGATCTGTTCCATTTGTTATTTCCCAGAGATCCGTGAAACCATCATTTTCAGTGTCCGGGTCATATGGATCTGTGCCATATCTCTCTTCATCCGCATTTGAAATGCCATCGCCATCGATATCATTTGGGTCGGGCTCAAATATAACTTTCCTTTCTGATATCCTCGGTGGCTCAGGGAATACCTCAGATATATCGCTATCAATTGAAAAATCATCTGCATAGGAATTAAAGCAGAAAAACAGTGAGAATAGGAGGATCATAAATAGAAGAGATTTTTTCATATTTGCTCCGGTAAAGTTAACCATTTGAATTATTATTTAGACATGTTTGCGATAAACACACCTCATTTTAAGACGAAAGGCTTAAAGCTTTCAGGAGAAATGCTTTTCCTTAAAAGCCATACATGATTCAGTTAAATATAATAGAAATTATGTTTTATCAAATCTTTTATGGCCACTTAAATGTGACTCAAGATGATTTTTATCCATATAGTATCACTAGAATCTATTTGTCAATAAATAATACTGTTAGTCAAATGACATCCTGTTTAGAAAGATTTTTATTGTCTATTGTGCGTTTCAGGAGGCTATTTATGGCTGATCTGGAAAAATTGATTGGGAGTAAGATAACAGAATTCCGCTTGCATAAAAAAATTACACAGGCACAACTGGCAGAAGAGGTGAATGTAAGCGTTGAGACCATCTCTCGGATGGAAAGAGGCGTAGCATTCCCATCATTAAAAACAATGGATAAAATAGCCACTGCCCTTGATGTTGCACTTAAGGATTTTTTTGATTTTGGGACCGGCAAGAAATTAGATAAAACCTGTGAGAGAGAGATCGCAAAAATTAATGCATTTCTTAGAACATTGAGTAAAAATGAGATTTCTCTTGCACATAAAATAATTAAAGATGTTTTGGGGTGGATAGAAAAAGTAAAGTAGTTTTAATTTTTACTGCCCACTCGATTATATACAATCTGTACTCTTTAAAGCCTTTACCTGCATTATTACGAGATAAAAAAAGTTAAATCTGAAACATGGACCTCATATATCCTTAAGCAGTATGTTTGCACCAGATCTGGCGGTTATGCTGTCAAGTTCAGAGTAATACCTCTTTATCTTTTCCAGCTCATCAGAATCAGCATAGATGATGCTGTTATCCCCAAGCCTTTCAAGGGCCATTATTACATCATGGATTGTAAGCCCCGCTACATCCCTTGCAGGCTGATAATAGGTCAATTTTTCATCCTTGCCCTTTGTTTCAGAAAGTACATTACACTCTACCAGATCGGAAAGCAGCCTGTTTGTAAGCCTTACAGGGAGCTCAAGGGCATCGGATATCTGCTTTCCTGCCAAGGGTCTTTCGCCCTTTACAAAATTCTGAACACACATCCCGGCGATTCGTATAGCCAGCACCATTTTTAATGCAATGCTCACGGTCTCAGAAATGGGCTCCATCTCATATGTATCCACATTCTGGTGCGCAAAGGCGATCTCCGCGCCAAACAATACGATAAGCCAGCTCACCTGGAGCCAGATCATAAACAGGGGAATAACCGCAAAGCTACCATAGATAGCGCCATATTTGGAAACACCTATCTGCAATGTTAGATAAATGAACTGCCATAGAACATACATGGTGCCCGCGGCAATCCCTCCCAGCACCCCTGATTTATAACTAACCCTTGTATTGGGCATATAGATATAGACAAAGGTAAAAAGGAGCCAGATCACAAAAAATGGAAGTATATTGAGTGACAGAAGGATCAGGGGGCTGACCGGCCCCAGCAGGGTAATCTTTTCAGTAATATCTGTTATCTGGGTCTTTATGAATACCGTTGTGCTGCTGCTTAAGATGAAAAGTATAGGACCGATAAAAAGTACAGAAAGGTAATCACTCAGCCTGCGGCTGAATGACCTTGAATGGGGCACCCCCCATATATCATTGAATGATTCCTCTATGTTTTGTAAGAGTTTGAATACAGTATACAATAAAAACAGAACACCGATGCCGGCGATAATGCCCCCCTTTACCTGCTCAAGCATCTTGTCTGCAAACCCTATGATAAATCTAAGGACCTCTTCCTGCCCCTTCATTTTTTCAATAATCTCTTTTTCAAGCATCTCCTGCATCCCAAACCCCTTGGAGATGCCAAATGCAAGGGCAAGTACCGGGACAACAGACATCATGGAATAAAAGGTGAGGGCCTTGGCCCTGAGACCGCATTTATCTTCATTAAAACCCTTGAAGGCAAGAAGTACTATTTTCAGGTTCCTGATAAGCAGAAATTTACCCCTGGAAAGGTCTCTTGGCCGCAAACTCCATACATCCTTTTTAAGGAACCTGATAATATCTGCAACCTGAATACTCATATCTCCCTCATCTAAAGAGCAGTTTTTCAAAATAGTGAAGCGCCCATGAAAGCCTTGAAAAAGAGAGCAAAAACCCGATAACTACACCTGTAATATTGGCGAAGATGTCATAAAGGCTCATCTCCCTATACCCGGTCTGCCCCTGTATAAACTCGATAATAATCCCGAGCACAATCAGGATTACCCCTATAATATAAAGCCTGTCACGCCTGAAACAGAGCCCGAACCAGAACATGGCTACTGCATATGCGATGACATGCAGCACCTTATCAGATGCAGAAAAAGGGGTAACCTCCTCCGGGTTCGGGATAAGTGAAAGGACTATAATAGAGAGTATGATGAGATATGCTATGGCTCGCCACAGGTTACTGTATCTCAGCGCCCCCTCCCCTGATATGGTCTCATATGCGTTTGTACTTCTAGCTCTCTTAATATTTCCCATGTAATTTACAATATCCGATCATATGTTCTGTGACTTCTGCACCTTTTCCCAGGTATCCTTGAGTGTGACTGTCCGGTTAAAGAGAACCATTTCAGGCGTGGAATTTATATCAACGCAGAAATAGCCCAGCCTTTCAAACTGAAAGCCTGTGCCTTTTACCGCATTTTTAAGAGAGGGCTCAAGCCTGCATGAGGTTAATTCCTCAAGGCTCGCAGGGTTTAAATACTCCTTGAAATCATGACCTTCAGGTACATCCATCGGGTTTTCCTTTGAAAAGAGGTAGTCATAGAGCCTTACCCTTGCCTCTATAGCATGTGCGGCAGAGACCCAGTGGATAGTGGCCTTTACCTTTCTGCCATCAGGGGCATCCCCACCCTTTGTGGTCGGATCATATGTGCAGTGGAGTTCAATTATCTCACCTGTATCAGGATCTTTTACACAACCGGTGCAGGCTATAAAATAGGCATACCTCAACCGCACCTCCCGGCCAGGAGTGAGCCTGAAATATTTTTTAGGCGGGTCCTCCATAAAATCATCTTTTTCAATATAGAGCACCTTTGAAAATGGAATCTTTCTTGTGCCCATTGAGGGGTCTTCAGGGTTGTTTATTGCCTCAAGCTCTTCTGTCACCCCTTCCGGGTAATTATCTATAATAACCTTTAATGGGCGAAGCACACCCATCACCCTGGGGGCCTTTTTATTCAGCTCTTCCCTTATACAGTGTTCAAGAAGGGCAATATCTATCATGCTCTCCCTTTTTGCCACACCTATACGTTCGCAGAAATTCTTTATGGACTGGGCAGTGTAACCCCTTCTCCTTAAACCCGAAAGGGTTGGCATCCTTGGATCATCCCACCCGCTTACATAGCCCTCATTAACAAGCTGCAGGAGCCACCGTTTGCTCAACACCGTGTATGTCAGGTTAAGTCTTGCATATTCAATCTGCCTGGGGTGGTATATTCCGAGCTGCTCAATGAACCAGTCATATAGCGGCCTGTGGTCCTCGTAATTCAGGTCACAGATGGAGTGGGTTATCCCCTCTATGGAATCGGACTGGCCGTGTGTCCAGTCATACATGGGGTATATGCACCACTTATCACCTGTGCGGTGATGCGTTGAAAAGAGTATTCGGTACATTACAGGGTCACGAAGATTGATATTGCCTGAGGCCATATCTATCTTTGCCCTGAGCACCCGCTCCCCCTCCTTGAACTCACCGTTTCTCATGCGGGTAAAGAGATCAAGGTTTTCCTCTATTGTTCGATCCCTGTATGGGCTGTTTTTACCGGGCTTTGTTAGTGTGCCCCTGTACTCCCGTATCTCATCAGGGGAGAGGTCATCTACATAGGCCTTGCCATCCCTTATGAGTTTTACTGCCCATTCGTAAAGCTGATCAAAGTAATTGGATGCATAAAAAAGGTTGTCACCCCAGTCAAAGCCCAGCCAGCGTATATCTGCCATCTGGCTCTCGACATATCGCTCCTCTTCCTTAACAGGGTTGGTATCGTCAAACCTGAGGTTGTATCTGCCGCCAAACTCCTCTGCCAGGCCATAACTGATACATATACCCTTTGCGTGCCCTATATGAAGAAAGCCGTTTGGCTCAGGAGGAAAGCGTGTGTGGACGCGTCCATTAAACCTGTTACTGTCAGTATCTTCCTTTATCGCCTCCCTTATAAAGTTTGTAGGCGTTTTTATTATTTCTTCAGACATGATTTACTCCTAAAATGGCGAATTACAATTTTAATCAGTGTCCACCCAAAAAGATGTTATTTCTGGATGGAAACTAATAATGACATAATCGGTTGAGTTAAATCAAGCCTCAACTTGACCTTGACCCTATAAAAAGGAATCATTATAAAAGGTTTGACCTGTTCAAATAAAAATGACAGAAATGGATTAATCTACAGATCAACCAGGGGGGGGCACAAATGGCCTTAAGAGACCTGCTGGCAGAGGCACAGGGAAGATCGGAATTTGTAATCACAGTTGTAGCGGATGTGCGCGGTTTTTCCACCTTCAGCAAACACCATGAATCCACTGATATAGGCATGTTTATAAAGAGATTCTACATGCGGCTAATGGATGACTACTTTAAGGAGGCAGGCTTCTTTAAGACAAAGGGCGATGGCGTTTTAATGACCTTTCCCTATTCAGAGGCAAATTTAAAGGAGAGGGCCAATTACGTAATCAGCAGCTGCCTTCAATGCCTGATAGAGTTCCCTGAGATATGCGCTGGCGACCCCATGATCAATTTCAAGACCCCTGAAAATATAGGTTTCGGCATTGCAAGGGGCACTGCCTGCTGTCTCTATGCGGATGATGAGATAATAGACTACTCCGGGCATCTTTTAAACCTCGCATCACGCCTCATGGACATGGCAAGGCCAAGCGGGATTGTTATAGACGGGAACTTTATGCATGAGATAATTCCTGAGGAGCTGAGGCCATCCTTTAAAAGGGCTGATGTATATATACGCAGCATCTCGGAGGAAAAACCCTTTGGCATTTTTTACCTTGAGGACTATGTTAGGATATCAGAGGCATTTTTAACCCCCATGTCTGAAGAAAAGTGGCATACGATATACAAGACCTTAAAGATGCAGGAGCTGGCAGGATTTGGCAATTTCAGCATACACCTGCCTGTTGAACCCAAACCGGGGACAGAGATCAAGGTGGCCATGATCTACCCTAAAATGGTAAAAAAAAGGGCTGTAAAGGGGTATCGCACACACCGTGTTTTCAAGGATTTTGAATACCACAATGAGGCGCATGAATCAAAGATAACCCTTGACCTGAAGGATTCATATGCCTACCTGACAAGGATCGGGCTAAAAAAGGTCACCCCTGTTCAGTTCAAGATACAGTATGTACCGGCAAGAGCTGTGAGTTGACAGGACTATGGTTTAACGTACCCGGTTATCTTTTTAAGGATATCCCCGACCATGGATTCGGTAAAGGGCTTTCTCAATATATCGTTTATACCTGCCCTGTGTGCCTCTTCATAATCCTTGCTTTCATCCTGGGTGGTAACCATTACTATGGGCATACGCTCCTTGCTGAAGCTTTTTCGTATCTCTTTCGTAAGTTCAATACCAGAGATATCCGGCATGTTCAGGTCTGTCAGAATGATATCCGGCTTTTCCTTTTTCACTGATTCTAATGCCCTTGCAGGGAACTCAAACAGGAGCGAATCACACCCCAGGTTGTGCAGCACAGACCGGTAAATGTTAAGGATCATCCTTGAATCATCAACAGCAAATACCTTGAGCTTACCCTTGGCCTTCTTATCCTTTTCAGAGGCGATCTTCTCTGCCAGCTCATCAATCCCTGAATCCTTTAGAAGCCTGTAATAGCCCGCCTTTACATCAGGGTGTGCCTTTTTCATCAGGTATTGAATAGCGGGATTTTTAAAGGCATCATCCTCAATAAGGTCTATGAAAATATTTTCGCACTGGGCATCGATTATTGTTGTAATGATATTGAGCGCGTGTACATCACCTGACTTGATCATGTTTTTAATGCCGCCTGAGAGCACGGTATTGTAGTTTCGTTCTATGGCCCTTGCGGCTGCTGACCTTACATTATCCACCGGGTCTTCAAGGCCTGATGCAAGTGTAAAGGCCCCTTTATCAAGCGGAAGCCTGCCCAGTGCCTCATAAGCGGCAAACCTGATATTCGGATCATCAGGATGAGAAAAAAGCAGTTTCCTGATTGGAGGTATGGCTGAACTGTCTCCAAGGTCTCCCAGAACATTAAGTGAATGAATGATAATATCCTTATCCTTCTGGGAAAGGTTTTTAATCATGTATCTTACGCTCATGGAGCCGATCTCAACGAGCTTTTTCTTTGCTGCAGTTCTCAGGTGGACAAATTCCGAGCTTAATATATCGTTAAGCCTCTCATATGCCTCATTGATCTGTAACCCTGCAATCGTATCAAGTATAAGCATGTCAAGGTCTGTCTCTCCGCCAAGCCTGTCATACAGCTTGTTTACTGCTGCCCCATTTCCGATCTGACCCAATGCATTTACAGCACAGATAACAAGATCTCTCGAGTTGGAATAAAGAAACTCGCTTATGGCCTCCACTGCCTCAGGCTCACCGATCATGCCTAAAGATGCTACAGCCGATCCTATTAAAACTGGATCACTTTCCTTTTTAAGTATATCAAGGAGTATCTCGGTTGCATTGTTGAGCTGGATCTCACCGGCTGTTTCAATAAGTATCATCCTGGATATTGTATCTCCCCTGCCAGACAGCAATTCCAGAAGCACATCAGGGTTATCCAGTATCTTTGAGACCATTGTCTCCTTTATCTGGGGAAAGGTCTCCACAATGGCCATATTATTTCCAATAACACCTGCAAGCAGGGGTATGCATAATTGGTCTTCTGCGCGACTAACCTCAAAAAGCGCCTTTTTCTGGGTCTCCAGTCCAACACTGTCAAGCTCAGCAAGAACAAGTCTGGCCTTGATAATATCCTTGTGCTCTATATCATATCGAATTTCATCAAGAAGGTGCTGTTCGTTAATCTTACCCATAAAAATATCCTTGTAACCTGATTAAAGCCATTTGCAGTGTGTCTCTCATTTGCGTTTTTCCATAGCGTAACTGGACATAATTAAGGTTTATTCCGATATCTTTTTAACCGATTCAATAATCTCGGTCATTATTCTGTTAATATCAGTTTCGTTAAGGCCTACAAATCCAAGGGCCTTTTCATCCATAACATAAAAGGTGCTGTCAACACCAATCCCTAAGCCTGTCATCATTGCTATTGCATCCGCAACATGAATGATATAGGCGAGCATATTATCATGTGACCTTGTCGGGTTGTGATGATATCTTATTGCAATCGTAAGTGCCTTTGGAATATTCCATGCCCCGCATACCTCAAAGGCTGCCTCTGAATGGTCAAGTTCAAGTATGGATTTTTCCGCATCAAGAAAGGTGGCCCCCTCTTTCCCCATAAAGGCCTCAATAAGCTGCCACCGCTCGGCTACATATTTATCCAGTATAAGCTTTCCTGAATCATGTATCAGGCCTGCTGTAAATGCATCATTGGTGAGCGCGGGCTGTTTAAGCTCAGCTATCATCTTTGCCCCAAAGGCAACTGCAAGTGAATGTTTCCATAAGGCCCCTGCATCAAGGCCGTATCCCTCTAAACTTTTAGATAAAAGGCTTGCGGTGCCGCCCATGGTAATTAACTCCCCTAGGGTCTTTTGACCAAGGACAACAGAGGCATGCTGGATAGAGGATACCCTGCCGCCAAGCCCGTAATATGGTGAATTGGCAAGTTTAAGCACCTTTGTGGCTATTGCCTGATCAGTCTCAAATAGCCTGGCCAAAGACTTGAAATCAGAGTTGGGGTCTGCCATGATCTCCCTTGCCTTGATAACAGTCTGGGGCATGGGGGGAAGATCCCTTATACTTTTCAGGATCTTCTTCTTAAGTGCCTCACCCTTTAAAAAGTCCTGCTGGCTGACATCTGTCCCGGCAGCCCCTGGTTCACCAGGGCCGGTCAAGTCCAGCTCAATGATCCCCTTGCATTTCGGGCAGGGAAAGGCAATCTTTTTCCCCTTTGGCAGCCTTTCATCAGGTATATTGAACTGTACCTTGCATGATGAACATTCAACCTTCATATATTTCTCCGACTGTACCCTTTCAGGTAAATCTGAAAAGGCTTTAAAAAAAACAATGTATCACATTAATAACTAGCAGGAACTGTGCCAAAGCCATTATGGGCTTTAACAAGCCTTTTTTACAGGGATTCCCAATAAAAAAAGGCTGTTTTTATGGCCAATTAAATGGCCTGATGTCATAAAAATGGCGGTAATTTTTCCCTTGCGCCCTGACCCAAACACCTCTTCTCCATGTGCCTGGGAAAATCTTTTGGGGATAAATGTGAATATAAATAATAAGTTATTACTATATAGGTC
>JAFGFM010000174.1 GCA_016931115.1 Deltaproteobacteria bacterium
AAAATATATTTTCTCTATATAGTCACCGGGCTCGTTCAACCACAGGATAAGATTGTGGCTTCGCACAATCTATCCTTATTCGTTCGGTGTCAATTTATGCCACTCAGCTTTATATTTAACTTTACCTCTTTTACCTGAAACATCTTTATTAAAAGGAACCTTTATTTTCTCTTTGAAATCATATTTGTTGTGATCATAATCAATAACATACCCTGATACGATTATTCTTAAATATTTAGAGCGAATATCAAACTCGCAATCAACCATTGTTGACATATATTGACCATCATCGGTAGTTGTAAATTCATCCATATCTACACTTTCACCATCAGTCCTTTTTTTCATAAAGAAATTTTCAATTCCACGGATATTATATTTCGGAATGTCATAATGAAATGTAATTTTATCTTCTGCATTTTCTTTGTCACATTGGATATACTCAATGGATTCATCTGTTTTTATTGAACATGAAGCAGCAAAAGCTGTACATAGTAGAAGAATAGGTATTATTATAATTTTCATTATTTCCACACCGAACGCGCTGCATAAGCGGATTGGCAAGCTTTTCGCCAATTCCGACTTGATGCTGATGTTAGAGCTTTTGTTCCTTTATTTTATACTTACCTGGTTCATTAAATATTTGGATTTCGACTTTGTATTTATTATTTTCAATTTCATGACCATTCTCTGCAATATATGAGATTAATAAGCCATTTTTATTTTCAATGATCTTTGGTTGTTCAAATGTGTTTTCATGATGGTCATTGTCATATATAGTTAATGTTTTAATTGCTTTGGTATAACCTTCATTTGAATAGTCTTGCATCCACTGTATGTATAACCAAGAGCAACCATATAAAAATTCAACGTATATTACTCTATAAAACCCTTTTTCAATTTTATAATCCCAATGTCCCAATGATTGAATGCTTGTAATATGAGCACTATGGGATTGCATCAACCTTTCAAAGGAGAACATTGCTGATGATGCATTGTTTGTAATAATAAAAAGTAAGAAAATTGTGATTGTAATTATTTTTTTCATTGCTGCTGCTCTAACGCCAGGTTTAACCGGCAAGGCGTCAGCCTTGTCGGCGTTGAAACCTTTGTTATGTTTTATTAAAGACTTTGTATGTTGTTCCTTTGGGCAACCACCTAAGATATTTTATAAAATCATCTTCAATTATTTTTCGAGATTGTTTGCCTGGCTCTTTCTCTTCTATCAATAAATATTGCCCAGAAAATATTTTTAACAAGAAATTAATAATGTTTTTTGCTCTTGTATCTGGGTTGCCAAGACACTCACTATGTGTATGCCAGTCTGCTCCAAATACGCCAACAATATCATCATTTTCACCAAGATCATAAATTTGAAGGTCACCGAAACCATTTGGAAGTTCTATAAACAGTGACTCCTTTTCCTCTCGGAATTTATATTTTCCTTCAATTAGTAAAGGTTTTATTTCAGGAACAAATTATTCACTTGATCCGGCTATCTTTACATTTTGAATGTTATACAGAAAGATGAACCGGGATATTAATAAAAAATAATATAAATCAGGGTGTTAACCCCAATTCAAAACCGAAACCATTTTGATAATGAACAGCACCACAAAAAGCGTGCTGAATATAACTACCTATATTTAAAAGGAAAAAATATTTTAAAGCTGATGGATAGTACTTAATTGAATAAAAATAATCAAATAGAAAAAGCATTTTGTTAAATACAAGGTTATTGGACAAGTCGAAAAATAAGGCTAAGATTTTTTCGTCACAACAGATCCAGGGTATTAAAGGGTTTTTGTAGGGTAACGCGGCAGCGTGCCCCAATGGCACAGGCTCTGTGCCACTACGAATAAATTAAATGCTATAGAATGAGAAAGACAAAATGGATTCCTATTGCTATGGGAATGACGACTTTAATAGAATAGGTCGCGGGATGAAAAAGAAAAACTTGATTCTCCGATCGGTGTCGGGGAATAATGTGTAAAAAAAATTGATTGAATTATTCCTGCCATATTTTCAATTTCTCAATTCCTTTGAAATGCTTTTTTCTTGCTTCTAAAGTAATCAATAACAATATCAGTATCGATCAGGATATTTTCCATTGATTTATTATATCTCTGCCGCTAAGGACTTCTTTAATATCATCTTCTGACCACACATGATCATTATTAATTAGAGCATCCAGTTTTTTTCTTTTCACTTTAGCGGAGATGACAATTCTTATCTCATCACCTACTTCAAAAGGCAGATCCTTTAATTCAATAAAGCCCCTTTTTTTAATTATTGTCTCGTACACATGTGTTTCCATTTTACCTTACCTGCCTTTAGATGTTTATTTTTTGTTTCACATTATACAATCAGGAAAAATAATGTATCAACTTAAATAATGAAGGAATGAAAAACCGCGATAAAAAAGGGAATTTACCCATTAACTGACCGCGATTTTTTGAATGCCAATAAATTTATTAGTTGTGTATTCAGCCCACCTTTCATGGGAATAACAGACAAACAGAATAGTCGTAGAATGATTAAGTAAATACTGGATTCCCGTTGCTATTTATCCAGTATTTTATGCGGGGCGGGAATGACGAATATAAAATGGATTCCCATCTTCATGGGAATGACGACTTTATGAAATAAACCTGGAAATAACACGATTAATAACAGACTATTAAAAATATTTATTTTTGTATGCTTCAACAAATATATCAGGGGAAATACTGGCTTGCTTTAAAATACTATAACTTCATCACCTGAGAGGATGGGCAGCTCAGGCATTAGCAGATACCTTAAATGTTGTAAGAATAGATCGAGGAATAGGGTTTAAAGGGAATTCCTCAAGATATAGTTCTGTTGCTTCCTTAAGATTTATAACCGCCTCCTCAATTGTTTCTCCCTGGCTAGCGGTACCAATCTCAGGGCATTCTGCAACATACAGATTATCTTCTTTATGTATCACTGCTGTGAATGTATTCATTATTTTGTTCCTTCTCTATTTTAAAAATTTAAACATATTATCTTTAACATAATTTAAAAATACAAGCCTTTTTTAGCACAGAAAAACCTGAGCTCAATCAGAATTGAAAGCACAGTTTACATCTAATATAGAAACCCGAAAAGCCATAAAGGTATAACGTTCTGATTGCCGATCTCTATGTCATCCTTGACTATATATGAATTATCCTGTGCTTCTATTTGTGATCTGCCTTTACTCCTTCCTCCAACTTCGAACAGATATTTATTATCAACCAAAAAATCTCCCTTTTTAGGGATAGCAATTGTCGAACCGCTCCCTTTTATCTGCTGGGCGAAAAAGGTCTCACGAAGTATTCCCCTCATGGCTTCAATGCCGATATTACCTGCAAGCGCCTTAAGAAGGTTTGTATTTTCAATATATATCTTGGAAGGTTTTCTCACCAACCGATATCCCGATTCAGCAGGAAGCAAACTTATCAGAAGGCGGGCGCGTTCCAGGGCATCCAGATATATATATACAAACTCCTTGGATATATTCAGGTCACGTGACATCTTTTCAATATTTGGTGTAAAAGGCTGAGATGTTGCAACCAGCCACAGTATACGTTTAATTACCGGTATATATGCTGTCTTGACTCCTATGGATGAAGGAATATCTTCATAAAAAATCTTCTCCAGGATATTAAGCATCCTGGGAAGATATTCTGTGATTCCTTCAAGAAAATAAGGATATACCCCGTGATCAATATAATCTCTGAAATATCCAAGTATCGGCCCTTTTTCTGAGATACCTTTTGCCAGTTCAAAATGCTTTTCCAGAAGAACAGGTAATGATATCTGAGGAGAGAAAATACCCTCTGCAAAAAAAAGATATTCCCTGAAAGATAGACCGCTTAAGGTATAAAGCACCGCTCGTCTTGAGAGGTCACTGATACCAGATTGAAGTGCAATCGCAGAACTGCCTGAAAATCGTATCTTTGCTTCCGGAAAAGCATCATAAATATTTTTAATCTCCTGTGCCCAGTTATTGAATTTATGAATTTCATCAATAAAAATGGATTGTCCACCAAGTTTAAAAAATGACGAAGCGATTTCATAGATGCCTAATGCCTGAACACGTATGTGGTCAGCAGAAATGTAGAGATGCTTATTGTCAGATTCACCTTCATCAACAAGGCGTTGAAGAAGTATAGTGGTCTTTCCTGTGCCTCTGGCTCCAATTATCCCTGATAGCCTAATATCCCAATTTATTTTTTCAATGAAGGCCCTTCTTTTGGCTCGAGATATCAGTTTCAGTAGCCTTGTCTGAATTTCAAAAAATTCACTTAAATCGATCATAAAAATTATACCATAATGTAAACAATGTTATATTTATATTAAATCGTAAGGTAAACAATGCGGTATATTGATAAAATAGTCAACTATAGATTACGAAAAAATTTTCTAGGCACAGGAAATTCCAAAATCCTATTCATCAGGGACAGAGAGTTAAAAGCTGCCGCCGTCGTCACAGACTATGGCGGGCCAGGCAAGTCTCAAAGCTGAAGGTTAAAACAACTTAAAGCACCTTCTTAAGGTAGGCGGCTGTATAAGAGCTCTCCGAATTAATAATCTCCTCAGGTGTGCCAGTTGCTACAATATTACCACCCGCATCTCCCCCTTCAGGGCCAAGGTCTATTATGTAATCTGCTGTCTTGATCACATCAAGGTTGTGTTCTATCACGATAACGGTGTTGTTCAATGATACAAGGTATCTCAATACCTCAACGAGTTTTTTTATATCCTCAAAATGGAGCCCGGTCGTGGGTTCATCAAGCAGGTAGAGTGTCTTGCCTGTGTCTCTTTTAGACAGTTCCCGTGCGAGTTTTATCCTCTGTGCCTCACCGCCGGAAAGTGTGGTAGCAGACTGACCCAGCTTCACATAGCCAAGCCCTACCTCTACAAGGGTCTTAAGCTTGTTTTTGATATTGGGGATATTTTCAAAGAATTTAAACCCCTGGTTAATGGTCATATCCAGCACCTCAGCGATGTTCATTCCCCTGTACTTTATCTCTAATGTATCCCTGTTGAATCTGCTCCCCTTGCAGGTCTCGCAGAGCACATGGACATCGGGCAGAAAATGCATCTCTATCTTTATTAGCCCGTCACCATTACATGCCTCGCATCTGCCGCCCTTAACATTGAAACTGAACCTGCCGGGGCTGTAACCCCTTATCTTTGACTCGGGGAGCATGGCAAAGAGATCCCTGACATATGCAAATATGCCTGTATAGGTGGCAGGGTTTGAGCGCGGTGTCTTGCCTATGGGGGTCTGGTCTATGCTTATTACCTTGTCTATGTATTCTATACCTTTTATCTCTTTCACCTTACCGACTCCTCTTTTTGACCTGTAGAGTCTCTGGGCAATGGCAGGGTAGAGGGTCTCATTAATAAGTGTGCTTTTGCCTGAACCTGATACACCTGTGACGCATATGAATTGCTCCAGGGGAAATTCAACATCTATGTTCTTGAGGTTGTTCTGCTCTGCACCGCGGATCACAAGTTTTTTACCACTGCCTTTTTTTCTTTTATCAGGCACAGGTATTTTAAGCCTGCCTGAAAGATATTTACCTGTGATTGACACTTCTGATTTTAAAAGCTCTTTTGGCGTCCCGCTGAATACCACCTCGCCGCCGTTTATGCCTGCGCCCGGACCCATATCAATTACCCAGTCGGCAGACTCTATGGTTTCAGAGTCATGCTCGACAATGAGTACGCTGTTACCAAGCTCCTTTAGCCTCATGAGATTATCAAGCAAAAGCCGGTTATCCTTCTGGTGAAGTCCAATACTCGGTTCATCCAGCACATATAGAACACCGGCCAAGCCTGAGCTTATCTGTGTTGCAAGCCTGATCCGCTGGTTTTCACCTCCTGACAGCGTTGCTGATGACCTGTCCAGACTCAGGTATGAAAGGCCCACATTATTGAGAAAGGTGATTCTGTCCTTCAGCTCTTTGATTATTCGTCTGGCAATATTCTCTTCTTTTGGTGTCAGCGAAAGGGTGTTAAAGAATTCTTGTGCCCTGCTGATGGAAAAGGCAGTGAGTTCATTTATGGAATGTCCGCCCACCTTTACTGCCCTGCTTATCTCCTTGATCCTTGAACCCCTGCACGCTGGGCAGTCCATAACGCTCATGAATCTCTCTATCTCTTCCCTTGCCTGTATGGAATCTGTCTCCCTGTATCTCCTTTCAAGGGAAGGCAGCACCCCTTCAAACGGGCGTTTATACTCATAGCGCTTCCCCTCCTTTTCAAAACAGAAACTAATCTCCTCGGCGCCTGAACCCTGCATCAGGATATCCTGTATCTTTTTACCGAGGCTTCCATAGGACTGGTATATGTCAATCTCAAAGTGTTTGCACAGGGATTCAAGCATCTGCTGGAAATAGAGGGAGTTTCTTTTTGACCAGGGAGAGATTGCCCCCTCTCTTAAGGAAAGGGATGGGTCAGGCACAACAAGGTCAGTGTCAAGATATCTCTTTTTACCCAGGCCGCTGCATTCAGTGCAGGCCCCATGGGGGTTATTAAATGAAAACATCTGAGGCGTAAGCTCTGGTATGCTTATGCCGCATTTCCTGCATGCGGCATTAGTGCTGAAAAATATCTCTTCAGCCCCAATAACATCGATAATGGCCTGGCCATTGGCCATCTTAAGGGCAAGCTCCATTGAGTCGGTCAGGCGGTTTTTTATCTCATTAGTGATAATGAGTCTGTCAATTATTACACTTATATCGTGCTTTTTGTTTTTATCCGGGATGATCTCTTCTTCAAGAAGCCTGACCTCATTATCTATCCTGATGCGTGTAAAGCCATCCTTTCTCAGGTTGTTAAAGAGCTTACCGAATTCGCCCTTTCGCCCCTCCACAAGGGGCGCCATGATCTGGATTCTTGTATTCGGTTCAAGTGCAATGATCCTGTCCACAATGGCCTGTGTTGTCTGTGAGGATATCTCTATGCCGCAAACAGGGCAGTGGGGATGACCTATCCTTGCATAGAGCAGCCTGAGATAATCATAAACTTCCGTGACTGTGGCAACAGTTGAACGGGGGTTTCTTGCTGAGACCATCTGCTCTATGGATATTGCCGGTGAGAGACCGTCTATGCAATCCACATCAGGCTTATCCATCTGCTCAAGAAACTGCCTTGCATAAGCAGAAAGGGATTCTACATAGCGTCTCTGCCCCTCAGCATAGATGGTGTCAAAGGCAAGGGATGATTTCCCTGACCCTGATAGGCCGGTAATCACAACCATTTTATCCCTCGGGATATCAAGGCTTATGTTCTTAAGATTATGTACCCTTGCGCCCCTTATCCTGATAACACCTGCAGTCATCTCTCATTTACCCGCATGTTTCTTTCTGTTAAACGCCATGCGGGCAGCCATGAGTATTGCTGCCTTAAGGCTCATATGGTCAGCAATGCCTTTACCTGCAATATCATATGCTGTGCCATGATCCACAGACGTCCTTATGATGGGTAGACCCAGTGTGACATTTACACCGTCTGAAAAATGGATAAGCTTAAGCGGGATGAGCCCCTGATCATGATACATGTTTACTACAGCGTCATATTGGCCTGTTATTGCTTTGGGATAGAGCGTATCAGCGGGAAGGGGGCCTGTAACATCAAATCCCATATCAATTGCCTTTTGGACTGCAGGGCGGATGCATGTTATCTCTTCAGTGCCAAAAAGACCCTCCTCCCCGGCATGCGGGTTAAGGGCCGCTACTGCAATACGAGGAGAGCTGATATTGAAATCTCTTTTCAGGGAAAGTGCTGTTATGGATATTGTTTTAAAAATATTTTCAATGGAGATCTTATCAGGGACATCCCTTAGAGCGCAGTGAATTGTTACCAGCGTTACCCTGAGTTTATCCCCTGCAAGCATCATGACAAAATCACGGGTATTTGTGAGATGCGCAAGCAACTCTGTGTGGCCATCAAAGTTAAACCCTGCCCTGTTCATAAGCGCCTTGTTTATAGGGCAGGTCACTATGCCTGAAATTTTCCCTTTCACAGCCATGTCAACAGCAGAGAGTATGTATTCCACCATGGCCCTGCCACCCGCAGGGGAGGGTATGCCTGGCACAAAATCAGCCTCTTCAAGTGAGGATAACCTTATAACCTCCAGCCGGCCCTTTTGACCAACAGCCTCTTCAGGAGAGGTGATTTCATTTATCGTGATAGATTTATCAATATAGTTAGAAAGTACTCCTGGGTCGCCAATGATAATTGGCCTGCATATCCTGAATATATCATCCTCATGAAATACTTTTGCGATTATCTCCGGCCCCACACCCGATGGGTCTCCCATTGTTATGCCTGTTACAACTCTTGTATCCATAATGTGATTATATTCTACTCCTGTTCGTTCATTTTCTTGATAAGTGTATTTCTGTGTATCCCTAAGATTCGTGCGGCATCCTTCCTGCTCCCCTGAACCTTCTTCAGGACATCGTTGATAAAATCCTTTTCAAATATATCAACCGCATCCTTAAGTGGTATATCCCTTATCTCCTTCTTGTTAAGGCTGAAGTCTGAAATGTTTTTTGGAAATATCACATTACCCTTTGTAATGGTAGCCATGCGTTCTACAAGGTTCTGGAGTTCCCTTACATTTCCGGGCCATTCATAATTTTCAATAAGTATCTTTTCAGCCCCGCCTGAGAATTTTTTCACAGGTTTTCCATTGGATTTGGAATAAACCTCAAGAAAATGGTTGAGCAGAAGCGGGATATCCCCGCGCCTCTCTCTTAATGGCGGTATCTCAACAGGAAAGACATTCAGCCGGTAAAAAAGGTCTTCTCGGAAATGGCCGGTCTGTATGAGCCTTTTCAGGTTTTTATTGGATGCGGCAATAAACCTTACATCGATCTTGATCAGCTTTGTGCTGCCAAGCCGTTCTATCTCCTTTTCCTGTATCACCCTCAGGAGCTTTGCCTGCATGGCGATATCCAGGGTGTCCACATCATCCAAAAAGACAATCCCTTTGTCTGCCAGTTCAAGCTTCCCGACCTTTACTGCGGACGCACCTGTAAATGCCCCTTTGCTGTGGCCGAATATCTCACTCTCCATCAGGGTTTCAGGGATAGCAGCACAGTTAATAACAACAAAGGGCTCATCCTTTCTATTGCCAAGCCTGTGTATTGCCCTTGCCACCAGCTCCTTGCCTGTACCGCTCTCACCCTGTATCAGCACTGCGCCATCGCTGTCACTGATGGTGGAAATAAGTTCAAAGATCTCAATCATCTTTGGGTCCTGCCCCACAATCTTTTCAAAGGGCTGGAATCTTTCAAGTTCATCCTTGAGATAGGTCACCTTTCGGAGCAGGCGGTGTTTTTCTATTGCCCTGCTTACAACATTGATGATCTCTTCAACAACAAAGGGCTTTACTATATAGTCATATGCCCCGAATTTCATCGCCTCCACAGCGGTCTTTATATCCTTCACAGCGCTTACCATGATGACCTCTACATCAGCATCTATACCCTTGAATTTTTTCAATAGATCAATGCCGTTTGAATCAGGAAGCAGGATATCGAGCAGTACCAGGTCTATTGATGTCTCTCCAAATATTTGTAATGCCTTTTCTCCTGATTCGGCAAGACTTATATTATAGTCTGAACCCAGAACCATTTTAAATGACTGCAAAACCCCGTACTCATCATCTACAACAAGGATAGAGGCCTTTTTATCCATTGTAATTTTCCCTTTCTAATATATAGGTTATCGCCCCTGCACAAGGCCAAAAATACAAATTCTTAAATTAATGATAACAATTGTTCATGGATAAAATCTTAAACTGAGACAAGAAACAAATTTTTTTGTATCTCTATCAGAAAAACAGCTATTTGCACATTTATTTGTGCATGCATGCACAATTATTTGTGCGTTTTCTTATTTTATTCAGCCCTGTCACATCTCTGTTTCTGAAACAGAAATCATGGTGTCTTATATATAAAAGTAAATAACCAATAATATTAAGTTATTACCATGGAAAATATTCCGGAAAAATAATTTACTGCACTGCTCCCATGGAAGCCGGGTCATGGCATAGTTGTTGAGTCAGCAGTTTACAAAGAGTTTTTTGACAACCTTAAAATAAAAAGGGGGCACAATGGGAAGAGTTGGATTGAGTAATTTCCTGCAGGCAAGGTTTAATATCTCCATGTATATGACTTTTGGATGGGGGCTGGCCAGGATATATATCTTTATCCTGGGCAGAATATATTACCTGATTAGAAGAGGTGAAAAGCAGATTATCGAAAGATCGATCACAGATGTTGTTACCCTTATAAATCGCGACAACGAAAGGGATGAGATCATAAAAAAGGTCATTTCCGGTATTTTATTCCACTACTATGAAAAGCTGTTTATTGCCTATGAAGAGAAAAAAAGGGCCACACAATTTCTGACCCGTAATATTTCTGCAGGAAATATCTCCACTATAAAAAACGGCTTGAATAAGGGGAAAGGGGTTGTTTTGATTACAGGCCATTATGGTGCCATAGAGTATATCCCCACACTTTTGGCAGTTAACAATGTTAACATATCCATGATTGCCAAATTCAAAACAGCACAGCTCAGGGAAAAGATTTTTAAACAGGCTGACAAATATGGTATCAGAATGATTGACGCAGATACCAGAGGTAATGTATTAAATAAGGCAATAAACGAGCTCAGAGAAAACAGGGTTCTTGTAACCCAGTGTGATGAATTTGATGAATGGCGGCCATCAGAAAATATTAAGACGACATTTCTTGGCCATGTTACAGGACTTGACCGCACCATCAATATACTCATTAAGAGGGCAGGGGCTGAGGTCGTGTTCGGCCTGTTACACAGGTACAGCCTTAGTCATTACTCTCTTATTCTTTATTCCTATGAACAGATGGTTGGGATATTACCATCCATGCAGTTAAAGACATCTGGTGAAATGGTTTTAAAGATGCTTGAGCAGTTTATTTTCAGGTATCCGGAACAATGGTATCAATGGAAAAAATACCCGGAGCTGATTGGTTCCCGAATAGTTTTAAGGCACAGGGCAGAAACTGAGCTATCCCATCCGGTAATGCTGCCTCTGCTTGAGACTCAGGTTTAAAAAGTTACATAATTAAACAGGAAAGGGCTGTATATTGATACTATTCATAGAACCTGTCTCCAAAAACATTGGCATGTATGTCCCGGCCTACCCCCTTCCCCTTCTTGAGATTGCAGGTTATGTTAAAAAACAAAGGCCAGGAAGTGATATAAAAGTGATATCTTTACCAATGGATTACGGGCTTCCGCTGAATCCGGCTGGCAAGGAAAAGCTCTACAATGATCTGCTGCAAGACATCTCAATGCTTAAACCCCTGGGGATAGGTATATCATGCACAGCCATATCACAGGCAGAAGAAACAATAAACTTATGCGAGAGGATAAAAAAATCAGACCCCGGAATATTTACTTTTATAGGGGGATATTTCCCGACCCTCTATTATGAAGAAATATTCAAGAGAACAGATGCAGTTGATCTTATTGTGAAGGGGGAGGGAGAGATACCTGCCCTTAATATCATAGAGAGGCTTGAAGAGGGTAAAGACCCCAGAGAGATGGAGGTTCCCGGCCTTATATGGAAAGAGAGGGGGAAGCTGGTGTGTACCCGTGACACTGAACGGTTCAAACTCAATGAAAAGGCTCCCCTTGATCTTTCACTGTTAAGAAAACCTGATGCCTATGATGTGCTGCCATATTCATTCAGCAGGGGGTGCCCCTATAAGTGCAATTTCTGCATGGAGGATTACATCAGGCCAAAGAGAGTTGCTGTGCCTTATGAGATAGTGGAGCAGGATCTAATCAACCTTGCAAGCGCATGCACGGCAAGGGAGATTGTGGTCTGTGATGCCCTGTTTAAATCATATGACCTTGTTCCATTATTAAGGAAATTGGATATGAAGATCCATTTTGAAACCAGGTGTGATGTTTTTGACCCTGACATTATTCCTCAAATACACGATGTGTGCGGCACCCTTGTGCTGGGTTTTGAATCAGCAAGCTTCAGCACACTTACAAGGATGAACAAGGTTAAGAGCCGTGACCATTATGAAAGATATTTGAATAATACTATTTCTATCTTTAAAAAGGCGGCTGAATATGAAATACCCCTGATGATGTTCATGATTGCTGGTTATCCGGGTGATACTGAGGCTGACCTGATAGAGAGTTATAATTTTGTGGAAAAACTCAGTTCATACAGCGGCAGGGCAGGGCATATCTTCAAGATCGGGGAGTGTCATGTGTACCCGAAAACAAAGATACATGACCTTGCTCTTTCATTGCCTGATGTTGTGTTTGATGATGATGGTGTATTTAGCCAGAATATTGTGAGAAGGCCCTCATGTGTCCTGAACTTTGAGAAGGTCATTGCATACACAGAGAGGATATACAGGCTATCAAACAATACTGAAAAATTACAGAATGCCTTTTTGAAAATGGTTCCATTTTTCAGGTTCCCTGCATCATCCCTGACAGACCCTGTTATACCTGATCACTGTTATAAAGATGGTGAGCGGGATATACTTAATGCAAACAGTGATCACCTTGAATCACTCAGAGAGGTGCTTTCTACCCTGATGAGAGCAAAAAATAATGAATTGTCAGGTGAGAGAAGCGGAAGGGTTATAAATCTATAAATCCAGCAGAGTATTCTTATATGAATAAAGAGGTAAGCTGTATAAATTCAAGGGCTATAATCAACTATGTTAAAAAAAACATGGGTGACCTGGATTATCTATTAAAAGATCTTGATCTGGAAATAGATATATTACCTGATCCTGAATCATATCTCTGCGATGAATCCAACTGGATTTCATGCACTGTTGCTGCAAGGCTATATGAAAGGGCAAGGCTCTATTTTAAGGATGAAATGACCGCCTTTCATATAGCACGATATGCGGCAGAGAATTTTCATCTGGGTTACGGGCAGAGGATTATTGTAAAGGCCTTCTTTACAATAAAAATGGGGCTTAAGAACCTTCAGAGGATTAATGATAAATGGAACAGGAACAAGAGGGTTGAACTGGTTGAAATCAAAAGTAACAGCGCCATTGTCAGGCTTCACTGGGCAAAGGGGATGGATGTCTCAAAGGATATATGCCTCTATAACCAGGGTGCCTACAGTTATATGCCTGTCATATGGGGAGGCTTCCCCATTTCAGTAGAAGAAAAGGGGTGTTTTTTCAATGGCAACCCCTATTGTGAATATCATTTAAGCTGGTCATCAAAGAATAACATTAGGATCTTTGTTTCAAGATTTTTCTCATCCCGGTCAGTGTTAAACGATACCATTAAAGAGATGGAGAGGGACAAGCTTGTTATTGAACACAAATTTGAAGAGGTAAACCGGCTGAATATAGACCTTAATAACAGGGTAAAGCAGCTGCAGGCAATACAGGAGACAGGCAAGGCTATTCTTTCTGTTCTGAACCTGGATGACCTCCTTACTGTGATCATGAATACCCTCGCCAGTGTATGCAATATACAAAGGGCACTTATACTCCTTGTGAATGAACAGAAGGGCGCTCTGGAGTATCTACATGCAACAGGGTTTGAGGGTGAACTCCCTGAAATCATAAAAAGATACAGGGTGCCCCTTAGCAGGGTGAATAATATGCTTGTCAGGGTCTTAAATTCAGGCAGATCAGAATATGTACCTGATGTTGAAAAATCACACCTGCGAAAGGAAAATATTGTCTTAAGCTATGGTAAATCCCGATCAGTTAATGTTGTACCACTTATAACAGGGGCAAAGGTGATAGGTGTTATTGCAACCGATTCACTTGAGGTGGATGGCGTTCCAGGAGAAACGCGCGATGCACTTGAGATTTTTGCGCCTCAGATCGCTATAGCAATAGAAAATGCAAGGCTTTACAAACAGCTCCAGGAGCAGATGATTGAATTGAAGCGTTCACATGCACTTTTAAGCAGGGCGGAAAAGCTTGCATTCCTCGGGGATCTGGCTGCAAGGCTTGCCCATGAAATCAAAAACCCAATGACAGCCATAGGCACCTTTATACAGATGCTGCCCTACAAAATAGATGATGAGGAATACAGGGTAAATTTTCATAAGATCGCCCTTGAGGAGACAGACAGGGTGAATAACCTCATTTCTGAGCTTCTTGACCTTGTGAATATAAGGGAATCCAGGTTTGAATCAACAAGTCTGCATGAACTGATAGAAAAGATGATCCTCCTTGTATCACCCAAGAGCAATGCAAATAGCATAAGGGTGAAATCTATTTTTGATCCTGCAATAAAAAAGGTATGGATCGATGGTGAGAAGATCAAACAGGTGATATTAAACCTGCTTTCCAATGCAGTGGAGTTCACACCTGAACATGGAATGATAACGATCACTACAAAAAAAATCATGGAAACTAAAAATGGCCCTGGCATTCAAATAATAGTTGAGGATACAGGTGAAGGTATTCCTGAAAACCTGATAGATAAGATCTTTGACCCATATTTTACAACAAAGCACAGGAGCGGGGATCACAGGGGTACAGGCCTGGGGCTATTTATTGTTCACCAGAATATAGTGGATCATGGCGGCACAATAGAGGTGAAAAGCAGGGTGAAAGAGGGGACAAGATTTATTATCGACCTTCCCGTTCACCCTCAAAATACAAAGAAAATTATGGAAAAGCAGTTATAGATGCGGATAAGAAAAATAATCATAGCAAAGGTAAAACTTCCTTTTAAATGTGAGTTTTCACATTCATTAAGAAAAAGACTCTGGGTGAATAACATTGCTGTTATTCTCCTTGGAGAAAATGACAGGGTACTGGGGGCAGGAGAGGGTGCCCCGAGGTCCTATGTGACCGGTGAAACCCCTGAAACTGCTGAAAAGGATATACTTTATCTTATTAACAGGAAAGTGTTTCCTTTTGATCTTGAGTGTGTGGAACAGATATGGGCATTGATAGATGAACTACCTGTTGGAAAAGAGATGAATGCATCCATATGTGCCCTTGAAATGGCCCTGCTTGATGCACTGGCCAGGTATGAAAACAGGCAGCTGATAGATTATTTTTCAAAGGCCTGTTTTTCGGATACTATTTTCTACGGGGCAGCCATACCCCTCGGGAATGAGGAGGTCGTTGAAATGGCATGTGAGAGGATAAAGGCCCTTGGCATATCAAAAATTAAGCTGAAACTGGGTCATGATTATTCGCACAATCACACGCTTTGTGAAATAGTAAAAAGGATTTTCAGCGAGGGTTATGACCTCAAGGTCGATGCAAATGGTGCATGGGGCCTTGAAACAGGTGAAGGGCACCTTGAGCTTTTAAACAGGTATAATGTGCGATTGCTTGAACAGCCAATGTCCCCTGATGACCACGATATAATTAAGTTGAGCCGGAAAGCTTTAGAGCGTGGGATTGAACTGATGGCAGATGAGTCTGCATGTACGCTTGATGACCTTGTTGCCATAAATGGAACCGGATGTTATCAGGTGATCAATATCAGGATGTCCAAATGCGGAGGGTTCAGACGTTCCATGAACATGATAGATTATTGCCGAAAAACAGGCATGAAGTATCAGATAGGCTGCCAGCTGGGGGAGTCAGGCCTTTTATCTGCTGCCGGGCGCACACTCTCACTTCTTTCAAATGATGCACTCTATTATGATGGTTCATATGATAACCTGCTTCTCGCCCATAACATAACCGGCAGGGATGTATCATTTGATTACAGTGGAAAGGCTCGGGCCTTAAATAGCCCCGGGCTTGGTGTGGATATAGATATGGAGAGGGTTAAAGGTCTCGCAGAAAGGGTTTTAACAATAGATGTGTAGAAATAATCCTGTATATGGCATTGAATTTGCAAATTAGATTATCAAGGAAATGGAGTCTCCCTCCTTTACTTCATTCCTAATCTCTGAAAAAAGACCCTGTCAGGGCTGCCTTGACAGGGTCTTTTTTGTTTGATGTAATAAATTAGATTAAACAAAAAAAATATCAATATGTTACATGAAGGGTTGCAGGGATTTCTGAAATGGCATATTCTGATTTCTCTGCATATTAATCTCCCTTTACATATGATGTCTGACATACAAAATTGAAAAATAGACAGAATTTTGACGCAGCACATAATACGGGTAAGAAATAACAGATCCCTTGACCTGTTTCTCTGTTTTGTCGTAACATCCATTTTAAAAATATCAAATCTAATGGAGAATAAAATGTCCCTTGAACTAACGCCCCTGAAAAATTTTAAAGGAAGAAAAGGCCCGCTGCTTTTTATTATCATGGATGGAATAGGTATTGGTAATAATGATGAGGCCAATGCCGTTTATCTTGCGAATACGCCTCTCCTGGATCGTTTATTCAAGTCGGAGCTCTATACCCAGCTCAAGGCACATGGAAGGGCTGTGGGGCTTCCCAGTGATGATGACATGGGTAACAGCGAGGTGGGTCACAATGCACTTGGCGCAGGGAGGGTCTTTGAGCAGGGGGCAAGCCTGGTTAATACAGCCCTCAGGAGCGGAAAGGTATTTGCGTCAAAAATATGGCATGATATAGAAGCCCGCTCAAAAAATGGTGGAACGGTTCACTTTATCGGGCTTCTTTCAGATGGTAATGTCCATTCTCATATAGATCATCTTAATATCTTTATCGATAAGTGTTCGGAATCAGGGATAAAAAAAGTTAGGGTACATGCCCTGCTGGATGGAAGGGATGTGGGCGAAAAGAGCGCGCTCAACTATATTTTCCCGATTCAGAAGAGGCTTGATGATATTTCAGGGGATAAAGGCCTTGACTACATGATCGCGTCAGGAGGAGGGCGCATGAAGGTCACCATGGACAGGTATAATGCAGACTGGAATATAGTAAAAAGGGGATGGGATGCGCATGTGCTTGGTAAAGGCAGAAGGTTCAGATCGGCTAAAGATGCGATTGAGACCTATTATGCTGAAGACCCTGAAATTACAGACCAGTACCTGGATTCTTTTGTGATTGCAGACAAAGAGGGTATCCCATGCGGTACAATAAAGGATGGCGATTCGGTTGTATTCTTCAATTTCAGGGGCGACAGGGCCATAGAGATATCAAGGGCCTTTACTGAAAAGGATTTCACGGAGTTTGACCGCGGCCCATTACCGGACATGTTGTATGCGGGTATAATGGAATATGATGGCGATACACATATCCCGACCAATTACCTTGTGCAGCCCCCTGCCATAGAGCGCACGGTGAGTGAGTATTTATGTTCAAGCGGAGTAACATCATTTGCTGTATCAGAAACCCAGAAATTCGGCCATGTAACATACTTCTGGAATGGAAACAGGTCAGGGTATATAGATGAATCACTGGAAAAGTATATAGAAATCCCGTCTGACAGGATACAGTTTGATAAAGCACCCAGAATGAAGGCCAATGAGATCAAGGATGCGGTTATCACTTTACTTGAGACAGGAAAATACAGATTTGGCAGACTCAATTTTGCAAATGGCGATATGGTCGGACATACAGGTGTAATGGATGCAGCCATAACAGCCGTAGAGACAGTGGACAGATGCGTTGGCGAGCTTCTTGATGTTGTTAAAAAACTGGATGGCATTGCAGTGGTAACGGCTGATCACGGCAATGCGGATGTCATGTTTACAATAGGAAAGGATGGAACAAAGAGCGTAAAGACATCACATACCCTTAATCCTGTACCCTTTATCATTGTTGATCCGCAATACAAAGGCGAATACAGGATGGCTCAACTTAAGGAGAGGGGGTTATCCAATGTGGCAGCAACCCTGCTTAACCTGTTAGGATATGAAAAGGTAGAGGATTATGACCCATCTTTGATTGAGTTTTTATAATTCCTCTTTTATCTTTCATGAAGGGCGTACTCTGCGCCCCTTTCAATACCTTTTTTATTAAGATCAACAAGGCCGGCGCTTTTGGACTTCAACACATCGCTCATCCCGCCAGCTAGTGACTCAAGGGAGGTAACCCCTGTTTTTGCCGCAAATGCACCAAGCATGATCATGTTTACTGCACGTTCACTGCCAAGTTCAAGGGCGAGCTTATTGGCAGGGATATAAATCACCTCTATATCCTCCCTTTCAGCCTTTGCATCTACAAGTGAGGAGTTAACCAGCATGATTCCACCTTTTCTGATTATGCCCTGATACTTGAGCATGGAGGGTTTATTGAGGACAATGGCATAATCGGGCGCAGATGCAACCGGTGATGCAATCTCTTCATCGGAGATACATACAGTGCAGTTGGCAGTGCCGCCGCGCACCTCTGCCCCGTATGAAGGGAGGTATGTAACGTTTTTTTTATCTCTCATGGCAGCATAGGCCAGGATATATCCCATTGAAAGGACTCCCTGCCCGCCTGACCCTGCAAAAGCTGTTTTGGTAATCATCTCTCAATAACCCTTTCTCACTTATTCTCTGAATTATCCTTTATTACACCGATAGGGAATGTCTTTGTCATATACTCATCTATCCATTTGCATGAATCAACAGGCGACATCTTCCAGTTTGTGGGGCATGGCGACAACACCTCTACCAGTGAGTATCCGAGCCTGTCCATCTGTATCTGAAATGCCTTTTTTATTGCCTTTTTTGCTGCCCTTATATTTTTGGGAGAGGTAACAGAGACCCGTTCAATATAAATTGTACCGTCCAGAAGCGCGAGCATTTCGCTCAGCCTCAAAGGGTTACCGTCCCTTTTTGTATCCCTGCCGCCCGGTGTTGTTGTGGATTTCTGCCCCACAAGTGTGGTTGGCGCCATCTGGCCGCCTGTCATGCCGTAGGTTCCATTATTGATAAAGATCGTAGTAATATTTTCACCCCTGTTTGCCGCGTGTATGGTCTCAGCAGTTCCTATTGCTGCCATATCACCGTCACCCTGGTATGTGAAGACTATCCTGTCAGGAAGCACCCTCTTGAGCCCGGTTGCAACAGCAGCACCTCTCCCGTGGGCAGCCTCGCCCACATCAATATCAAAATAGTCATAGGCAAGCACAGCACATCCGGCAGGAGGCACGCATATGGATCTGTCAGCTATATCAAGCTCTTCTATAACCTCTGCCACAAGACGGTGGGTTATGCCGTGACCGCAGCCAGGGCAGTAGTGAAAAACTGCATCCTTAAGGTACTTTGGTCTTTTAAAAATAGTTTCTGTCATATGTGATCCCTTGTACTAAAACCTGATAACGATAGGCTATCGGGGATAATATTTTTTTATCTGTTCATATATGTCTGCGGGTGTGGATACTGGACCCCCTGGCCGTCCGTGAAAATGTATCCTGCTACTGCCGTTTAATGATAGCCTTACATCCTCAATCATCTGGCCTGTGCTCATCTCATAGACCAGAAATTCGGTGTTATTTGAGGCTGCCTCCCTTAAGGATCTTTCAGGGAAAGGCCACAGGGTAACAGGCCTTAAAAGCCCTGCCTTTATACCCTCTTCTCTTGCCCTGTCAACAGCGCTTTTTGCTATCCTGGCCGCAATGCCATAGGCAATCACTGTGAGTTTTGCGTCGGATGTTTTGTATGATTCTGCCATCTGGATCTTATCTTTTATTTGCTCATATCGTCTAACAAGCTTCCAGTTGTGGGCCTCTTCAACATTTACATCCAGCAGAAGGGATTTGATAACACGCCTTGGCCTCCCCTTTGCCCCGTCTATCTTCCATGTTTTTTCAGGCAGGGTGGATATATCCCTGTATTCAGGAAATACAACCGGTTCCATCATCTGCCCCATCATCCCGTCAAGGAGTATCATTACAGGGGTGAGGTATTCATCTGCATAATCAAATGCCTTTGTCACAAGGTCGCAGATCTCCTGACCCGAGGCAGGGCCAAGAACAATGTTCCTGTAATCACCATGACCTCCTCCCCTGGTAGCCTGAAAATAATCACCCTGAGAAGGGGCGATATTTCCAAGGCCCGGACCACCTCGCATGCAGTTTACTATAACAGCAGGAAGCTCAAGTGCGGATAAAAATGAGATGCCCTCCTGTTTAAGGCTTATACCGGGGCTTGATGAACTTGTCATGACCCGTGCACCCGCCATTGATGCCCCTATAAGCATATTTATTGCCGCTATTTCGCTCTCTGCCTGTATGAATGTGCCGTCATCAAGCTTTGCCATAGCGCCTGCCATGTACTCGGTAAGTTCATTCTGGGGGGTAATGGGGTATCCTGCATAAAAACTGCATCCGGCCCTTACAGCGGCCTCTCCTATAACATGGTTTCCACTCATAAGTACTTTTTCAGTCACGGTAAACCTCTATAGCAACATCAGGACAGATGGTTGCACACATTGCACATCCTGTACATTTCGGGTCATCACTGCTATCTGTACTTTTTGAAGGATAATATCCCTGATGGTTAAGGGTTTCAGATACAGCAATAATATGTTTCGGGCATACTGAAATACAAAGATAGCAACCCTTGCACAGTTCGCTGTTTATTTTTATTCTTCCTTTATTTTTATCAGCCATTATAGTCCCAAGTCAGTTGTATGAAACTTTTATTTAACATTTGCCGGCATTTGCCGACTTAATTTATATAACCCGGGGAAATTATTTCCAGGTAAAACAGGTAAATTAACACCTTAATCAATCTTGCGAATCTGTTTTTTTACTTGATATTTTTCAGGTTTGTCAATTTTTTTTGATAAAAAAGATTATTTGCTGTATTACTTGTTTATAATTTATTTTAAAAGGCTTCCAAATGACCATAAATAAGGCCGATTTTTATTCTCTCAGAGCTATCAGGGATAACTCCCTTCTAATTAGTATTGCCCATGAATATCTAGCAGAAAATGTATACCTTATAAAGTTCGGAAAAGAGATTAAAAAGTCTCTTGCCCATCTTAAGGATGATATCAAATTTCTCAAAAAGGAATTTCCAGGCAAATTTACAACAGAGGTTAATACTGATGTCATAATGAAGAGTTTTGACAGGACTGCAGAGGGTATGCTTTCAGGAAGTGATTCGGTTATATCAGAATGTAAATCAGGTAAGCTCGGGGAGAGCCTTGGCTCAGACATAAAAAAGGTCACCGAGGCCATAGAAAAAATCTGGAACCAGGTTAAAGGGAGTGATGTAAAGTACACAAAGAGCGATCAGATATCCGGTTTTTTCGGCAGGCTCAATCTATTGTCAGGGGCAGTAAAGTTTATTACAGGTGTCTTCCGGGTTTTATTGCTTATTTTTGTTATTCTTTTAGCCGGGTTTTCATACCTTTTTTTCACAATGGAAAAGGAGTCCCCCTTACTTAAAGAAAACAGGGAGATTACCGTATTTATCCAGGATAAAAAGGTGATACTAAAGGGAAAAGAGGATACAAAAAAAGATGCCCAGGTGCGCCTCAAATCCCTTAACAGCCGCAGCCTTTTAAGGGAAGATAAGATTGCCATACTTGACCTGGAGACAAAGATACAGGTGTGCAATAATGAAATAAATATCATCGAGGGGCAGATAGAGTCCGAATACCGGCGGATGGATGAAAATAACAAAAGGATCGAAAAGATCAGGGCCAAATCCTTTATTGACAGGCTAATAAGGAGATAGCCCCTCCCTCTTTTATAATACATGCCTTACAGGATGCTCTATAAGCAGGCTGCTATCATTTTTACTGTTCGTTAAAGATTTTTTCATCTCCTCTTCCTTTAATACCTTTTTAAGTATCTTTCCCACAGTACTTTTAGGCAGGCTTTGCCTGAATTCCACCTTTACTGGCAGCTTATATTTGGCAAGCCTTTTAGCGCAGTAATCTATCAGCGCCTTTTGTGTTAAACTTCTCCCCTCCTTCAGCACTGCAAATACCTTTACCACCTCTCCGCGGCTCGGATGCGGTATCCCTATTACAGCGGCCTCGAGTATATCAGGGTGTGTATATAAAACCTCTTCTATATCCCTGGGGTACACATTGTATCCCCCTGATATGATCAACTCCTTTATGCGGTCAACAATATAGAAATACCCATCCTCATCCATCCGGGCAACATCGCCGGTATAGAGCCATTCATCCTTTAATACCGCTCCTGTTTCCCTGATATTTTTATAATACCCCTTCATAACCTGCGGCCCCCGGATAATAAGCTCTCCGCACTCACCCTGGGGTACATCTGTCTTGCCATCTTTAATGCTGACAATGCGGCAGTGGGTGTTAGGAAAAGGTATTCCTATACTGCCTGCCTTTCTTGTGCCTGAAAATGGATTAACGCATACGATTGGAGATGACTCGGTCAGGCCATATCCCTCAAGTATGACTGCACTGGTTTTTGCCTCAAATTCCTTTATTGCTTCAACAGGCATTGGGGCGCTGCCTGAAAAACATGCCCTTATGGAGCTCATATCAGCCTTTGCAATATCAGGGTGGCTTAAAATATTTATAAACATGGTGGGCACCATTGGGGCAAAGGTGGGTCTCTGTTTTGTAATTGCCTTAATAAGATTTTCTGCCTGGGGTTTTGCCACGATAACATTCTCCCACCCCATCAGGATAGAAAAATTCATACACGCAGTTAGGCCGAATACATGAAAGAAGGGAAGCGCCCCCAGCATTACCTCCTCGCCCTCTTTAAACCGGGGCAGCCATGCCTTTAACTGCTGCACATGATTACTAAGGTTTCCATGGTTCAGCATAACCCCCTTTGAAATCCCAGTTGTTCCGCCTGTATATTGGTACATTGCCACATCGTCTAAAGATATTTTTATTTTTGGTGCAGGGGGTGACGGTTTTTTTATAAGTTTATTAAAGCAATAGAGATTATCCGCCTTTTTAACTGAAGTTGTAAGCCTCTTTATTTTGCCAAAGAGCTTGAACAAAATTTTTTTAAAAGGAGGCAGGAAATCACCAGCGGTCGCGTAAATGATCTGCTTAATCTGTGTTCTGGGTCGCAGCTCTATCATCCTGTTTGCAAGGAGATCAAGGGTAATCAGTATCTTTGCCCCTGAATCATTAAACTGGTGTTCAAGCTCCCTGTCAGAATAGAGGGGATTATTCATAACAGCAATTCCACCGATCTTAATGATTGCATAATAACAGATAACGCATGAGATCAGGTTTGGCAGCAGGATAGCCACAGCATCACCCTTTCTGACACCGAGGGAATAGAGATGAGCGCTGATTCTATCAACCATGCTGTTGAGTTTTCTGTATGATACCCTGTACCCTTCAAAATTTAATGCACTATTATTGGGGAAACGTTGTGCGCTTGTTTCAAGAAAATCAGGGAGCAGGGCATTCGTGAATGATATCTCATGCGGGACACCATTTTCATAGTGGTTTAACCAGGGCCTTCTATCGTATATAGATGTCACTTTCATATTGCCTCCTGCCAGAATAGTTAAGTCGTTTGATGTTTTCATTTCTACTCCTTAACGATGTTCAATCCACAGCAGGATATAACAACTATTGTGCCAGAGTTGAAAGCTGGTAATAAGTGACTGATAATACAATAATTATTATCAATAGAAAACCTTGGAAAATACATTCATTATAATAATTACAGGCAAATTATGTATATTGCCGAGCAAAAACTGGACAAAAAATACAGTAAATGGCCTTAAGTTAATATAACTCGAAAAAAATATCTGAAGTCTTTCTGCCTTCTGTCTCATTTACATTATTATCAAAGCCTTACGATATTTGTTTGCCTTTATTAATTACACTTTTACAAATACAGGAATTATTTGATAATTTGAAGCCAAGAGGATATAACATAGTATTTATTGATAAATATAATTCTATTTTTATCTAGGTGTCGAAGTGGTTAACAGGAAAAAGATACAAGCTTTCACTAATGAAGTTGGACGCAAATTCCAGCCTGAAAAGATCATGCTTTTCGGCTCCTATGCTAATGGAGCACCTTCATCTGATTCAGATGTTGATATCCTGATTATTTTATCATTTAAAGGAAGAAATCCTGAAAAGGCCACTGAAATATGGTTGGCTACAAAACCTGATTTTCCGGTTGATGTTATGGTGCGCAAGCCTGAAGAAATCAATGAGCGTTTGAAACTCGGAGATCCTTTTATCCGTGAAATTATGCAAAATGGGGTATCTCTTTATGAATCAGATAACCAGCGAATGGATTATCAAAGCTGAGGGTGATTACAATTTATTATGCAGTGGAGTATCGGTATCCAGGTGAAACATCTGATAAAGAAACTGCAAAAAAGGCATTTAGTATTTGTAAGCATCTCAGGTCAATTATCAGACAGGGATTGGGGCTTGCCGGGTAAAATACAAGGCGGTTGAAGATAAAACATTCAACCACCTTAGAATTGCATGATAAATGATGTTGTTTTGGATTTAAGAATTAAACCTGACTACTCGATAACCCTTCCTATCCTCTCCCATCGCACATGCCATTCGTTTTTATCCCATGACCAGTACTTAATTAATGCCTTACCCACCAGATTTTTTTTAGGTACAAAACCCCAGAAGCGGCTGTCATGTGAATTATCCCTGTTGTCACCCATTACAAAATAGGAATCTTCAGGCACGCGAATCGGGCCGAAATTGTCCCGCGCAACCGATTCAGCAGGAAAAACCTGCCTGTCCTTATGTATCTCATGAGGGTTCTTATAAATAGAACCGTTTATATATACCTCTTTATCTATGATTTTGATTTCATCCCCGGGCAGGCCTATGACCCTTTTAATAAAGTCCATGGATGTATCCACAGGGTATTTAAAAACGATTACATCTCCACGCTCAGGCTCTCTAACCGATGGCAGTCTCAGATCGGTAAAAGGGATCTTGATGCCAAATATAAACTTGTTTACCATCAGATGGTCCCCTATCAGGAGGGTATCTTCCATTGAACTGGATGGGATCTTAAATGACTGCACCAGGCATGTCTTTATTACCAGGTATAGAAAAATGGCCCAGAGAATTGCCTCGACATACTCCCTCAGTTTTGACTTTGTTTCAATTTTGGCATGATCAAGAGCCGGTGCATAGTTAACATTTTCCATTTGTTTTAATCTCCTCTGATGAATTTAAAATGCAGGTATAGTCTTGAATATTCCGAGTAATGCGCCAATCCCCATCATTGCATAGCGTATTGATGAATGAGTAGAGAGCCATTGAATAATGGGATTTTTTGACTCTTCGTATGCATAAACACTCTTCATGACCTTTAATACAAAGTCTGTTGATGGTTCATATTTTTCTTTCATGACCTACACCTCCGACATAAATGTTCATTAACTTTTTTATCCTGGCCCTGGCCCTTAATAAACGTGTCTTTACTGTAGAGATGGGTATCCCAAACTCACAGGCTATTTCGTCCATAGTGGCCCCCTTTAAACTTTTCATAATTGTTTGCCTGAATGGTTCAGGTAATTGTTTGAGTGAGGCTGTTAATATCTGCAAATCTTCCTGCCTGATCAGTTCCTCTTCAACATTATCATTAGGGACCGGCAATGTTTTTAGTTCATCAACCGGTACATTTTTTACAATTCGATTATCACGAAGATAATTGACACATTTATTGCGTGCAATAACAAAGAGCCATGCCGCAAATGGGGTGCCTTTTTCAGTATCGAATCCGTCCAGTGATTTATAGACAGAAAGAAATACCTCCTGACCTATATCCTCTGTTATGTTCGGATCACGAACCAGCCTGTAAATAAATGAAAGGAGGTTTTTATGGTATTTTTGAACAAGCCTTGCATAGGCATCGATCTTACCATCCTGGATAAGCCTTATTATTGTATTGTCACTCATCGGGGCTCCATTACCTTCTTTATAACATTAGTACACATGGCTAAATAAAAAGTTCCCGGAAAAATGATTTTAGAGAAAAAAGCTGTTATATGACAACATTGTATGAAGGTAAATTATCACGCAAAGCCGCAAAGAACACCAAGAAAAACAATTTATTTTAAGTATTTACCTTTGCGACTTTGTGTCTTTGTGTGAGATTCAGCTTTTTTACGAAACCATCATTATTTGGTATTCAGTTTATTTTTTAACTTGTTCTCATGGTCCCCGTGGGAACACCGGGTTTGATGCTTAGCATCCTTTTACCACTTTATACCAACATCAATCAACCCTGTTTTTCTAACTGTTAACATATCTTGACATTTTTTATTTCCATGCGGTATGAGACTACATATGATAAAAGGATGGTATCTCTTATTATAGAGATACCAATCCATTTCATCCCGGAAATAATATAAAAAATTGCAAAGACGAATATCAAACATACAGGAGGATGAAAAATTAAAAAGATCCATTTACTACTGGTTTTTTTTATGTTGGCCTCTGTTATCCTTTACCTCTCTTTGGGTTCATGCGCCAATCAGGGAAAAACACTTGAACTATCAATGGTCAATTTTGTCTCCGATGTCCCTCCAGGTGCAAACTGGGCCCATCTCTTTATAGATAATGTAGCAAAGATGTCCAATGGAACTATTAAGATCAGGTTCCTCGGGCCTGAATCCATACCATCATCTGATGCCCCTGCGGCAGTAAAAAGGGGGACTGTAGATATTGCAAGCGCCCTTGCAGCATTCTGCGATGCCCTTGTTCCAGGCGCAAGCTCAATAGGCCGCGCGGAATACAGCCCAATGGAGCTGAGGAATGGTCCAGCATTCAAGTATTACCAAGAACAGTTTGCAAGCCATGGCTTATATTATCTGGGCGCATCAGTAGCCTCTCTTCCTCAGGTGCAGGCTGTGTTTTATCTGAGAAAGGATATAAAGACCCTGAAAGACTTTGAGGGGCTTAAGATAGCATCCATGGGAGGCTCCAACAGGATGTTTATCGAAAAACTCAAGGCCGTATGCGTGCCCATAGATTTCCCTGACTACTTTACCTCCATGGAGCGTGGAACAGTAGATGGCTACAACATCGGTATACCCGGTATCCAGGACTTCAGTCTTACACCGGTCACAAAGGTCATGCTGGATGAGCCGATTGGTTCATGTGCAGCAATGATGATTATGAATATGGATAAATACAGGAGTCTTACTCCTGAACAGCAGGGAATATTGAACAGGGCAATGATTCAGGCAGAGATTGATGGCGCTACAATGTTCACCGAGGTTGTAGGCAAGGTGAAAAAGGATATTACAACCGAAGGCGTTAAGATTATTCGTCTTTCTTCTTCCGACTCAAAACAATTCTATCTTGATTATCGAAATACCATGTGGGAGGAAGATATGCAGAGATGGCCTGATATTATTCCTGAATTAAAGTCATGGCTTGTTAACCCCGCATTTTCAAGGGCGAACTAAAGCCAAATGGTGAATGGTGAATGGTGAATGCACCTGTATAAAGAATGCTTAAAGGAAAATATGAAAGCTTTGCAAAAAGCAGAATATATATTCGATAAGATTATAGACTGTATGCTCACTCTAGCCGCAGCTATTGTTGTCCTGGATGCCCTGGCAGTCTCAATGGATGTTATTTTGAGAAAGGTCATAGGCTTTACCTGGGCGCCCCTTTATGAGATCATCACATACAGCCTTTTGTGGATGACCTTCCTCGGTGCAACAGCTATCATGAGAAAGAATGGCCATGTAAAAATGGATTCCATCACGAGCATCCTTTCCCCAAAAAATGAGGCCCTTTTGAATGTGATAAGCCATTCTATATGCATACTGGTTGCAGCCATAATGCTGTTTTATACCATAAAACTTACAACAGCAGATTATCAGGCCAATTTTATCCTGGCATCCATACTGAATCCGCCCAAATGGCCTATTGAAATAATCATCCCCATTGGTTTCTTTATGCTTTTTCTTCAGCTCATAAGAAACACAAGGGATTTTTATAAAAGATATTCGCTTCTGTCAGACAAGGAAGAACCTGATAACAAAAGGTCTCACGTGGAAAAGGTCTCTTCACACAATTAGCCGGAGGTATTGCCTTGGAATGGTATTTTGCCATACTGCTGATGTTCGGGTTGCTGGTTATCCTCATGGGAACAGGCATGCCCATATCATTTGCCTTCATATTCATCTGCATCATAGGCGGATACATTTTCTGGGGAGGCGAAGCCGGCCTCGAACAACTTGCCATGAGCTTTTACAGTTCGGTTACCAATTATAATTTTCTACCCATACCTCTTTTTATTCTCATGGGTGATATAGTCTTTACATCAGGCTCAGGAACACGTCTTATTGATGCCATAGACCAGATACTTGGTAAACTCCCGGGCAGGCTCAGCATACTTGCTATTGGCTCCGGCGTTCTTCTCGGGACAATGATCGGAATAAGCGGGGGCTCCATAGGCATACTCGGAAAGGTGCTGGTTCCGGAAATGAATAGAAGGGGATACTCCAGGGCAATGTCCATTGGGCCTATCGTATCAAGCGGAACCCTTGCTATCCTTATACCGCCCAGCGCCCTTGCAGTTTTCCTGGGTGCAGTTGCGCAGGTTTCCATTGGTAAACTGCTTCTTGCCATCATCGTGCCAGGTCTCCTCGTAGCTGCCCTGTTCATAGGGTATATAATTATACGTTGCGCTCTCAATCCCTCGCTGGCACCGAATTATGATATACCAAAAGTATCAGTCTCACAAAAGATCAGGGTTATATTTACACAGATAGCTCCTGTTGTACTGGTGATTTTTGCGGTAATAGGCAGTGTATTTACCGGAATCGCAACCCCCGGAGAATCTGCAGCATTAGGGGTAATAGCCTGCTATATTTTGGCTGCATTATACAGGAAACTATCCTGGGAAACTATCATGGTCTCTGCGCAGGATACTATCCACGTGACAGTAATGATCTTTTTCATTGTCGTAGGCTCTATAACCTTCAGCCGCATTCTTGCCACAACCGGCGCTATTTCCGGTCTTATCTCATGGGCAACCGGTCTCGAAGTTCACCCTGTAATGCTTGTTATTGCAACCCAGCTTATACTTATATTCCTGGGTGCGTTTATGGACCCTGCAAGTATTGTCATGATTACTGTCCCGGTCTTCTTCCCTCTGGTAAAGGCGCTTGGTTATGATACTCTCTGGTTTGCAGTAATTTCCCTGATAAACATACAACTTGGTTTGATCAGCCCCCCATTCGGTATGGACTGTTTTACCATGAAGGCCATTGCACCGGCAGATGTAACACTCGGTGATGTATTAAGGTCCTCCATGCCCTTTATGCTTCTGGGTTTTCTTGCTATGACGCTGGTCATGATATTTCCTCAGATCGGGCTATTTTTGCCTGATCTGATGCAGTGATGATTTTTCATGCTCTTTAATTAAGGAAAGAAGATGATAAAAACAAAGACGGCCCTTGTTATTACAATATTGATAATACTCTTTTTAAAGATCACCAGTTCCTATGCCACAGAATTAAAATGGGAAAAAACTGTACAATCAGCCTTTTACAGGGCAATGTCCGAAAAAAAGAAGATATTGCTCTTTGTTGGAAGAGATGACTGCGGTAAATGCAGATACATGCTAACGCAGGTCTTTGAATCAGAAAAGCCACCGGTAAAGGCATTGCTCGAAAATAATTTTATCCTGTGGTTTTCAGATGCGGATAAAAACACTGAATGGCATCGTACTGCCAGCGATCTAAGCGAAATTCCATTACCCCTTATTTGTATTATTGATCCGGATAGTAATGATAGGGTTTATGAAGATCGAACCACAGGTATACAACATAGTCCTGATTTTTACTCACGCTTGCTGAAATACATTAAGAAGGGAAAATAAAAAAAATAGAAGACAAGTTATCTACAAGATATTATAAAGCAGTTATTTTGAATCTTGAACTTTGAACATTGAATCTTGAATTATTATTTCTTGATTTTTCAGATGAATAGCTCTAAGGATAACGCATTATATCTATTAAATAATAATTTGATTTGAAGCCTTTATAAAATAAAGGAGTCGTGTCTTATGAGTTATCAATCAGATGAATATTTTTTACCGATTCTTAATCGAGGAGTACCGATTTTAAGTTTTTTATAATCGGGTAAGAGCGGGTAGTTTTAAATTAAGGAAGGTGGAAAATACAATTTATTCAGAATACTTTATATGGGTTATAAAACAGTAGAAATATTATTGGGTATATTTTTTTATTTTACTAAAAAATGTTTGAGGAAAAATGGGATACGACCAATGTCAAATGAGACCACAATTTTTCATACTAGTGTTTGGTAATTATGAAAAAAATTTTTCAAAGTGAAAAATGGAAAAAATATTCTGAGCTGAGGACAAGATCAGAACTCAAAAGAAGACGCAAAAAAAAGATATTTTTTAAAAAATATTATAGTAGTGAACACTTTTCATTCAAGCCTAAAGAAATATCTTATACTGAACAAACTAAAAAAAGAATTAAAAAAACAATAAAAGCACCAACAGATTTTAGTATAGTAAATAATACTGATGAGATGTTACCATTTTTTAAGGAATATTTTGTAGGCATAAAAGAGGGTAAGCGAATATTTTTTGATATGACAAGTATTACCAGCATGACAGAAGATGCTATACTATATATGTTATCTAGATTCCATTATTCCAAAATGAAATATGGACATAATTTTGTGTCAGGGAATGTCCCCAACAATATCGATTGCAGAAGATTGTTGCAAGAGTCAGGCTTCTATAAGCATGTTTTTTATAATGGGAATATGTCGCCTCCTAGTGGTAAAATATTCGCTATTGAGACCAAACATTTAGTACATGGGGAGACAGCTAAAGAAGTGATGGATTTTGCAAGAAACCGTTTAAAGAGTAAAAATATAACCAAAGCTTCCTACCCTATAATGATAGAATGTATGGCAAACACACTAAATCATGCCTTTACAACCAAAGCATCAGGTAGTACTTTATCTAAATGGTGGTTAATAGCAATGCACAGTGAAGAAACAAAAACAATCCATTTTACATTTCTAGATAATGGATTGGGGATACCTAACACTATTCGTAAAAGGTTAAGTGAGATATTGGTTGGCATTTTTATAGAACTTGATGATAGTGCATTAATTGTATCAGCTTTAAAAGGCGAATTTAGAACACAAACTAATTTTAAATGGCGCGGAAAAGGGCTACCAAATATTCTAAAATATGTTAGAAATAATGAAATAAAAAATTTAAAAATAATTTCAAATCATGGATATGTTTTATGTAATGGTGAAGAGATTAAATCGATAAAATTGGAAAATCGTTTCTATGGGACTTTATTGTCATGGGATATATCTTATGACAGTTGAATGTATGAAACATTTTATCGAAGGGGATAAAAAATGACTAATATAAAAGATGATGTAAGAATCAGTATAGCACAAGACTATACTATAACTCCTTCTGCGAGATATAAAAAAGATGGACCTTTCTCGGGAGAAGATTTTAGAGAAACTTGCTTGGAAAAACATTTTGAAAATAAAGAAGATAATTACAGAATAACAATTGTTTTAGATGGTGTTGAAGGGTTCGCTACTTCTTTTTTAGAAGAAGCTTTTGGTGGTTTAGCTAGAAAATTTGGTAAAAAAAGATGTCTTGCTAGACTTAATTTTATATCTGAGGAAGATAGATTATTAGTTGATGAAATCAGAGAGTACATTGAGGCTTCTACCAATGAATAAAAAGCATTCTTTATGCTATGTTTTTTGTGGAATATTGATTGGAATCCCACTTGGTATTATTATTACAAATAGTTGCAGTGTAAATTCTCCATTTCTTGATGTAAAGTTAATTGAGATTATACAGTTGATTTTAACATTTATAATTGCGGTGTTTATTACATATATAATTAACTCAGTCGTAAATAGGGAATCAAAAAAAGTAGAGCAAATTTACATGCTTATTGATAATTTCCATTCAAAAATAATCGAAATAAGCACCATCGGAATAAGTTATATGAATAATCCCGATGATGAAAAAGCCACAAATATACTCTCACTAATAAAAACGGCGGGAAATTTACTATCGACAATATATGGGTTAAAGAAGCATGTAGTTGTTAAAAAATTGTTAGACTCAAATGACTTACATCGTGATTATATTAAGTTAAAATATTTACTCACTGGCCCTCCTTTTAAAGAAATAGATCAGTATTATTCCTTCCAGCAAAAAGAAAAGTTTGAAAGGCAATACATGCTTCTTTCAAATAAATTATATGATTACAAAATAAATATGTATTCCTAAGTCGTAAAGACCCTGATTAACCAGTTATTATTCACTGGTCTTAATTAATAAAAAAGTCAGGTAATAGTTAAGCCCTTTTGGTAAATAACGAAAAGATAAGATTAATCAGTGGGTATTATGCTTTAGAATATAATAGCAGAAAATTATATAGGAAAAAAAAGACTGTGAGTGTCTGGCCTACACTTTTAACATGAAAATAGTGTACACTATTTTTATCGACTGTTCAGCCTTTGCACTGTATATTTTTAAACAAGGAAAGAAAATTAATGGATTATGAAAAGAGGAACTTCGACAAAGAAGCCGCAACATGGGATGAAAATCCTGTGAGGGTTAAGCTGGTAAAGAATGTTGCATCTGCCATATCAAAACAGGTTATTCTGAAAAATACAATGGATGTTATGGACTTTGGCTGTGGTACAGGATTATTGACCTTTCAGATTCAGCCCCTTGTACATTCTGTTACCGGAGTTGACAGTTCACAGGGGATGCTGGATGTATATAATAAGAGGATCAATGAACTTAGGCTTAACAATGTTAAGGCATTATATCTCGATCTTGACAGGGGTGATACTCTCAGCGGGGCATATGATCTTGTTATGAGTAACACGACTATGCATCATATCAGGGATCTAAAACCTCTTTTTCATCAATTTCACGACATCATGGTCCCTGGCGGTTGTCTATGCATTGCAGATCTGGATTTGGATGATGGTATGTTTCATGATGATAACACAGGTGTATTCCACTCAGGATTTGATAGAGCCGCAATGAAAGAGGTTTTTACTGAGGCTGGTTTTGATAATATTAAGGATGTCACAGCCGCTGAAGTTGTGAAACCGATCAAGGGTGGAGAAATGAGGACGTTCACCATATTCCTCATGACAGGTAAGAGGAGATAATATCAGCCGATATGACGCAGAGCGTCAAGGGAGATGTTCCCACGGGGACCATGGGAACAAGAGGAAGAAACTGGCACCAGAGGAAGAGGGCATAATGTAGTATGCGATTGTGGGATATTCTGATTAAAATATTATCTGAAGCTGCCGAATATTTATCTTCAGTTGAATTGCCAATTATCGGATACCTTGATAAACTCGGGATCATTGAGTTTCATCCCGCAAAGAAAGTAATTATTGTCCAATTAAAGAGTATTTAGTATATGTTACATGATTAAAATTATGAATGGAGAGAAAATGATCGGAAGAGTTAACCTGAAAATAATTTTGATATCAATATTTATTTTGATATCGCAAAATTATTCAACCTTTGCCGAAGATGCCCCGCCGGTTATTAATCTCATCCGCCCCGCAAACGAAATAAAAGTCACTTATGGAACCAATGCGAAGGTTGTGGTTCAAGCTACGACAACTAACAATGTCCAGCGCATGGCAATATATCTTGATAATGTGGAAAAAATCAGAGTTAACTCCCCTTCAGTTTCTTTTATTCTTGATTGCTCAGGGTTGTCTATTGGTTCTCACACAATCAGGATAACTGCTGATAATGGTAAAATTAGTGAAAAATCAATAGCTCTTGAGATGATTTACCCCAATACAATTATCACCCTTAATTCGATGAATTTTCTTGTTGAACAGGGATCATCTGTTAACATTTCTGCTACAGCTAACGACGGAGGCTTCACCCATTTGGAACTGGCTATTGACAGCATAGTCAAGGCTACAGTTCAGAAAGCAGGAAACGTAACAAAACTTGGTTATGTACTTCAGACTACCGGAATGTCTATTGGTGAACACCAGTTTACTGTAATGGCAAAAACAGGGGATGGTATTATTACAGGTCAGGCATATGGTAAAGTAAACCTGGTAGCAGCAGCACAGGTACAACCTCTTTCAATCAGGATTTCTCCTCCTGATCCTTCTACTCAGGTTATAAGACCAGGGGCCTTTGTGAGAGTGGCTGCAGCTGCTTTTGGCGGTGGTGAAGGGATTCATATGATTCTATATCTTGACAACATTCAACAAACAGAGTCTGCCGGCAGATCACTGGTATATATTATTGATACTGGCAGTTTGAGTATCGGCAAACATGCCATCCGAATAACTGCCAGGGACAACAAAAATCAAACTACAGAGCTTACGACATCCCTGACAGTGCAGAGGCCTGTGTTGATGGAGAAACCAATCCGCAGACTTCAAAATTGAGATTATTGTGAATATATATAAATCTGGGATTATGCAGGTTACAAAGATAATAGGTTATAGTTGAGGAAAGTCTGAGGAACAGTACTATTAAGACTGTTTTTTCTGGGTGTGCAAAATAATTCATCTTGTAAATATCACTATTTTGAAGGAGGAATACAAATGAAGACAGCCGTGTTTACCATTTTATTCTTAGTGTATTCAGGCTTTGCATGGGCTCAAACTTCAATCGACGCATTTGGTGACAGTATTTTATTTTCAAAACCAAATGAGAAGGTCTGGACCCTTGTTAAAGAGGTTGATCCTGGTGAAGGCACGAAAGGAATTCGTGTTTTCAAACATGAAAAGATCACTGGTGACAAAGGGGTGTCAACTGAACCTGCTATATCCCTGATCTTTGAAGAGGTCCCAAAATCAATGAATGCCGCTGCCTATGCACTGAAAGGAATAGAGGATATTGAAAAGTCTTTAAAAATAACATGGAGTCTTCTTGGCGGATATCCTGATTACTCATCTGATCAGCATTCTATTGTATATAAGGCAAGGTACATAAAATCGGGTATCCCTCACAGGGTTTATCTCTGTTATATCCTTTATAATAATACAGGTGTTGTTATTATTGCTGACTCTGCAGAGGATGTTTTTAAACAGGTGGATGAGGATATGCTTGCATTTATTAAATCTGTGGTCATACGATCATAAAAAAATATTGCAGTGTTTTTCTTTTTGGTATTTTATGTAAGTTAATATTGTTTGTACCCTTGTCTTAACAGGGCAATTTATTAATCAACATAATCAAAGGAGGGAAGTATGAAGAGGTATAGCGCTGAATTCTTTGGTACATTTTGGCTTGTTCTTGGCGGGTGCGGCAGTGCTGTTCTGGCTGCTGCCTTTCCGAATGTCGGTATCGGTCTTCTTGGTGTCTCTCTTGCCTTTGGCCTGACTGTACTTACAATGGCCTTTGCCATAGGGCATATATCAGGCTGCCACCTTAATCCGGCAGTCTCTATTGGTCTATGGGCTGGGGGCAGGTTTCCAGCCAAGGATCTGGTCCCATATATTATTGCCCAGGTTCTAGGTGGCATTGCTGCTGGCGGAATTTTATACCTGATTGCCAGTGGCAAAGCAGGCTTTGATGTGTCAGCAGGTTTTGCATCAAACGGCTACGGCCCACATTCACCCGGCGGATACAATATGCTGGCTGCCATTATCTGTGAAGTGGTTATGACCATGATGTTTCTTATAGTTATCCTTGGTGCTACTGACAGCAGGGCGCCACAGGGTTTTGCGCCTATCGCAATCGGGTTGTGCCTGACCCTTATACACCTGATAAGCATTCCTGTTACCAATACCTCGGTCAATCCTGCGCGCAGTACAGGGGTTGCAGTATTTGTGGGCGGATGGGCTGTTGCACAGCTCTGGCTTTTCTGGGTGGCGCCTATTGTTGGAGGTGTTATCGGTGCAGTAATTTACCGCTTTATTGGCTGTAATGAAAGATAGGTTTATTATACTCGACAATGTGCCCTTCTTTAAAAGGAGGGCGCAGTATATAAAAGGTGCATTATAAACACTGTGTCTTAAGGCAGACATCCCTGTTGTATTTGTGGAAAAGACATAACTCTTAGATACCTGTCATCAACTCTACTAAAAAGGAACTCTTATCATGTTAGCAAATCTAGGGTCTTTATTTGCAGATAAATTCAGGAAGATAATCCCTGATTCCTTTATATTTGCATTAATTTTGACTTTTATTACCGGAATCCTTGGAATGATTATAATAGATGATATTTCTCTATTAGCAATTATCAAGGCCTGGTATAAGGGCTTCTGGGATCTTTTACAGTTTTCAATGCAGATGGTACTGATCCTGGTTACCGGATATGCAATAGCCATATCAGGCCCGGCAGTAAAAGCAATCGATATCCTGGCCTCAAAAATAAAAAAACCGGTAATGGTTTATATAATAGTTGTATTTATGGGCGGGATCTTTGTACTTATAAGCTGGGGCTTTATCGTGCTGACAGCGGTTCTGGCAAGGGAGCTTGCAGTAAGGGTAAAAAAGGTTGATTACCGCCTGCTTACCGCCTGTGTCTATGTATCTTTTTTGCCATGGCATGGAGGGCTTTCCGGTTCTATTCCTCTCACAATGAATACGCCGAATAATTTTCTTATTGAAAGCGGTATTGTTACATCTACTATACCTACCTCTCTGACCCTTGCGAGCAATATGAATATCATCTGTGGAATGGCTCTTCTCATTACCCTCCCTGTTCTTATGATACTGCTTATCCCGGGAGATGATAAGATTCTGTCCTTTGATGATCTCAGGGAAGGGGATTTACAGGAAAAAGAGATGAACATCGCTGAAGAGGCGGAGGCATTAAAGCTTCCAGGGAAGAATATATCTGATATCCTGAACAACAGCCTTGTCATACAGTTTTTAATCTCCCTGGCAGGTCTATGGTATATTATCTGGCACTTTTCTGAGCGGGGTTTTGACCTGAATCTAAATATTATGAATTTTATTTTTATTATAATCGGTCTTTTATGCCATAAAACACCTGCAAGGTATGCAGTTGCAATGAAGAGATCATGCAGTAATGTCTCTGGCATCATATTACAGTTCCCCTTTTACGCAGGGATAATGGGGATTATGATCTATACAGGATTGGGAAAGGTAATCTCTGACTGGATTGTGGGATTCGCAAGCGTTACAACCTTTCCGTTCATATCTCTTATGATAGGGGGCATAATGAATATCTTTATCCCGTCCGGCGGCGGTGAATGGGCAGTAGTAGGGCCAACTGTTATGGAGTCTGCACAGACCCTGGGGGCAAGTTTACCGCCTGATGAACTGGCGAAATTTCTGGCCAGGTCTTCCATGGCTGCAGCCTATGGGGATGCCTGGACCAATATGATCCAGCCCTTCTGGACGCTTACATTTTTGCCTGTAGTAGCAAAGGGAATAAAGATGCAGGCAAGGGATATAATGGGGTATACCTTTATCGCATTGATATGGTCAGGGATAATATTTGCAGTATGCGTGAGTTTTCTGCCTGTTTAAGGGGTTCTATGTTGCATCAATACTGTCAAGATACAGGGTATCAGGGCGTAACTTTGCAGGAAAGTAAATATAGAGAATATATGCCTTCACCGGGTTTACAACATTTATTAAAATGTTACTGGTCATATTCTGCTGATTTTTCAGCAGGGATACCGGACGACATAAACCCGGTTATCCCTGATGGTTGTGTGGATATTATTTTTGATATAAATCTTTGCACCCAGTCGCAGTGTTTTGTGGTTGGGCCAATGACAAAGCCGATACATAATTCACAAAACAACCTGTTTGGTGTAAGGTTCAAACCGGGAATGGCAGGATCATTGTTTCGATCGCCACTTAAGGAGATGACAGACCAGATATTTACAATTAATAAAATAGGCAAAGTAAAAACAGATGAGATTGCAGACCATCTTGCGAATGAAACCTGCTTAGATAATAAAATAAGCTTTTTAGGCTCAGTTATTGAGAAATCATTATCAGATTTGCCACTGCTCGAAAGAGAGATACAATATGGTATTCATGCCATTGAATTATCAAAGGGCATGATAAATATTCAGAAGATTACCAGCCGGATCGGCTGGAGCAGGCAGCATTTCACAAGAATGTTTTTAAATCATATCGGGTTAACGCCTAAATTCTTTTCACAGGTTATAAGGATAAACCGGCTCATAAAGATCTATAGGGATAAAAAGAGGTGTCATAGTCTCAGCGACCTTGCTCAAATAGGAGGGTATTTTGACCAGTCACACATGAACAACGAATTCAGGAAAATCACTGGGATTACTCCGCAAAAATTTCTAAAAAATGTATGAATGTTCCATTCTTACAATACAGATGAACAAGGTTCTTTTATCATCTGCCTGTTATCATGTGATCACTCAATATATGGAGGTATTTTTATGAGCTCTAGATCAATCGCCTTATTGTCCTTGTGTCTGGTTGTAAGTTCATGTTCAAATACAAAAATTGGTGATGACAATGATCAGGTAAATTACCCATTCACGGGTAACTGGCAAGGTAATGGGAAAGATTCTGAAGGTAATGGGTTTACCTTTGCGGGCAGGGTAATGCATTCCGGGGTTAACAGATATAGGATTATGATCCTTGATAAACTGGATACACTGAAAGAACCTATACATATTATGGATGGTGTACTTGAAAACAACAGGTTCATATATACTGCCGATAATGGACTCTATGAAGGCGAAGGAATGCTAAACAAAGATATGTTTGAAGGATTCTATAAGGGGCCGGTTGATGGCACATATACGATGTGGCGGATTAACAATGAAACCGGTAGTAAATAATATTTTCTGTCATAAATTACTCGTCATGCCCCGATTTATCGGGACATCCAGTAGCTTTAGCTTTTAAAAAAAATGGATTCCTGCCTTCGCGGGAATGACGATCATATATATTAACTGAGGAGAAGGAGCATGGAATCAAGAATCACAATAATCACACTTGGTGTCACTGATTTTCAAAGGTCTTATCATTTTTATACTGAACTTGGTTTTAAGACCGATGCAAAGCCAACAGACCATATTGCCTTTTTTAAAACCAGCGGGACTGTCCTTGCCATATATCCTTTGGATAAGCTTGCAGAGGACATCAGCCCGGATATATCTATTGAAAAATCCGCGTTTTCAGGAATTACCCTTGCCCATAATGTGAAGCAGAAAAATGATGTAAATGCAGTTTTAATTCAGGCACAAGAGGCAGGAGGAAGGATTGTCAAGCCTGCACAGGATGCATTCTGGGGCGGTTATCATGGATATTTTTCAGACCCGGATGGTTATTTCTGGGAGGTCGCCTATTTTGATCAATTCAAATATGATGAAAATGGTAATCTGGTATTGTAAAATATTTTACCTTCTAAAATAGAGGGTTGATAAATATTTTCCTGAATCTCATGATGACGCTGAGCGTCAAAGCTTGCATTCCAACGGAGACCTTTGAAACGAGAAAAAATGATCTACCTCCTGAATGAGAGGGTTGATTTATTTTTTACTCGATGTCATGATGACGCAGAGCGTTAGAGCTGGTATTCCCACGGAGACCATGGGAACGAGAAATATCCCTGTATGAACAAATAAATACTTGGTTTAATGAAAATGAATCTTCAAAAATTGCTGCGGTCAGAAGGCTTAATAATACTCGATGGAGCAATGGGCACTGAGCTGGACAAAATGGGGAATTATACCCGGTGCGAAAATAATGTTTCAAACCCTGGTAATGTTATGCAGGTTCACAAAAACTACATCAGGGCTGGGAGCATGGCAATCATCACCAACACCTGCACCATGAACCGAATATTTATTGAAACACATAAGCTTAATATTGATACTACCGCAGTGAACCTTGCAGGGACAAAAATTGCAAGGGAGGCGATCGGGGAGGCAGGATTTGTTCTTGGGGATATCTCTGCAACCGGCCAGATGCTGGAACCTTATGGCAATTTTACTGAAGAGGCTTTTTTTGAGGCGTATGCGGAACAGGCTGGGGTTTTAAATCAAGGAGGGGTAGACGGCTTTATTATAGAAACAATGTTTGACCTGCGTGAAGCTATATGCGCACTTAAGGCATGTAAAAAGGTATCGGATAAGCCTGTTCTTGTATCCATCTCCTATAACACAGAAGAGGAGGGCGGCAGGACCATAATGGGCAACTCGGCAAAGGAATGCGCAATGGTTCTATCAGATGAAGGGGCAGATGCAATCGGTGCAAACTGCGGTAATATAGGCCCTTTCGAGATGGCAAAAATAGTACAGATAATCGCAAGCAATACAAGGCTTCCGGTTATTGCCAAACCTAATGCAGGTAAACCAAAATTGATCGATGGTAAGACTATATTTGACATGAGCCCGATGGAATTTTCAGATGGCCTATCCCAATGTATAGAGGCCGGTGCAAAAATACTGGGCGGCTGCTGTGGAACAACACCGGAGTATATCCGCACATTTTCCAAAAACATGGTTGAAGTGACAGAATAAAATTGAACCGCAAAGAGGCAAAGGACGCTAAGAAAGACAAAAATTATTATTGATAAAGTATTAAAAGCTTTTCTTCGTGTCCTCCCTGCGCCTTCTTATTATTTCCCTTTACTTGCTATGAAAACCTGTTATTTTTACCCCTGTTGAATTTCCATAAAACGAGGTATTTTTTATCATGAATATTGAAGGTGATCTTGTCCTGATATACTTCAAGGATGAGCCAGGGGTATACGCAAGGATAGAGCGAATAGAGCCTGATATAAAAAAGGACTGGTATCAGGTGACACTGCTCCTTTTAACCATTCCCCATCAGGTTATCACATGGATACTGCGTGAAGAGTATATAAATGGTGAGCTCTTTACAATGGGCGGTAACAGCATGAGGCTAACCAAGATAGAACGTCTCCCAATAGAGGAAAAAGATACGGGTAGCAGTGATACAGAAAATGGCAAAACCGAAAAAAAACCCGGAAAGGTCCTCACCTTTAAGAAGAAAGATTAAAACAATAAATAGCTTATCCGCTAATCTTGCTAAAAGAATGGAGCTTTTTGATAAACCCTGAAAGGGTATTATCCTCTGAGACCATCCCATCTTCCTTATTTCTTTCAGCAGGCAGTATATTTTTATTTATATAGCTAATGGCATTCTGAAAATTAACGCGGGATACTGAACCGATATGGTCTATTACCCCGG
>JAFGFM010000175.1 GCA_016931115.1 Deltaproteobacteria bacterium
GAGCGGAGTTAATTTTACTGGCCTTCCTTGGGGTTCAACTTTTTATTATGACCCTGCAAGTGACTCAATTTTTTCCGGCTTTAATGATCAGGATAGGCCCGGTGTTCCAGCTGCCCAGGCAGCCGGACTTGTTGACGGTTATGTAATCAAAGAACTTGCGAGTGGGAATCTTGGCATGAACAATGTTGATTCCTATTTGATATACCCCATGGACCGTTTCAATATGTTCACCCAGGGTAACTACAAGATCAATGACTATATAGGTGTATTTGGCGCTGCCTATTTCAGCAAGGTACATGCAGAAACAGTGCAGGAACCAGGCATAATCACAACAGGATGGGGTGTTCAGGTCGATCCTAATACTCATCGCGAGTCCATTCCCGGTGCAATTCTGGAAATAACTGATTCAAGGCCCAATCCGGATGCGCCAATTGATATATTTGCACTTTTGCCATTTAATCGTGTTGGTCTTACTGACACTTTTACTTTTAATATGACCGCCGGTCTTGAGGGTGAGATACCCAGCATTGGATGGACATGGGAGGCATTTGTATCTCATGGTGAGGCAGAAACCACCTCACAGATGAAGGGCTTCCTATCTCTGGAACGTGTCAGAACAATCATGGAACTGCCTGAATTCGGCAGAGGCGCTGTCATCAAGGGTAATCAATATCCGGGGTCACCTGGTTTTGGTACTGTTGAGGCTACCTGTGCAAGCGGTCTGAACCCATTTGACTGGGCCTCTGTTACACAGGACTGCTGGACTGCTGTAAAGGCCGAAGTAAAGTCAAAGATGTTAATGGAACAGAATATTTATGAGGCAAACTCTCAGGGCCGTATCATGGACCTGCCTGCTGGTGAAATGCGCGGCGCACTTGGTTTAAGTTATCGTGAAAACAATTACTATTTCCTGAGCGATACAGTTAATAGCGCTGGCACATCTTTTAACGATCAGATCCTTGGGCTTTACCCATCTGCTGATTCTTATGGCTCAATTGAAGCTAAAGAAGGTTATGCAGAACTTCTTGTTCCTCTGTTAAAGGACCTGCCTTTTATGAAGCAGGTAGACCTTTCCCTGGGCGGACGCCGTTCAGACTATGATACAACCGGTGTAAGCTACACATATAAGGCAATGCTTGATTGGAAGACTCTTGATTTCTTACGTTTACGCGGCGGTTATTCCCGTGCTGAACGTGCTCCAAACATTGCGGAACTCTATCTGGCGCCGGAAAACGCCTTTGGTTTTTCAGGTTATGGTGATGTCTGCTCATTGAAGAATGGAGCTGTTAATTCTGCTAATCCTACAAATAACCCGGAAAACTGGATGAATGTTGTTTCTGTTTGCGGGCAGATGATGGAGGCTGTAAACCCCGATGGAGCACAGGATAACCGATATTACGGTTTAGACTATGATGACATTGTTGCTTATGGTAATGCAAATGCAATAACAATATCACCGAATGCAACTGCTGAAGAGAAAACTGCATATCTCGACACATATCGCACTGCAATGGGTATTTCAGATCAAGACTGGAGTGAAATACCGGATGCCGGTGGATCTTATTTGTGGCCAGTAACTTATGGTAACCCGGATCTTGATCCTGAAAAAGCTGATACATGGACAATTGGTTTTGTGCTTGATTCTTTTATTGATGATATTCCAGCCCTTATGGACTGGAGGGTTTCAGTTGACTACTACAGCATAAAGGTTAAGGATGCAATAGGTGAGCAGACAGGCGATATCGTTATGCGTCAGTGTGTTGATCCACAATTCAACCCAACCTTTGATCCAAATTCACCATATTGCGCCGGTATAATTCGTAATCCTGACGGTGGTGGCCTCCAGACCCTTTACAGAACTTTCTATAACAATGGTCGCTTCCAGACCTCTGGTATAGATTTACAGGTAAACTGGGGTATGGATGCTGGCCCGGGTCATGTAACTGTAACATCGCTGTTCAATTATCTTATCGATATGAAATCTGCGGAGCTTGTTACTGATCCTCTTAAAGAATATGCGGGCACCTTTGGACCATCAGAAAACGGTCTGAATGGAAACAGCGTTGAATACCGCGCTTTAACCACTGTTGGCTATTCATGGAAGGATATAGAGGCGTCGATCAGGTGGCAGTATACCTCCAGGGTAAAACAGGTTTCTGGAACCACAACAGGTTTCCCATCATATAACATGTTTGACCTTACTGGCAGCTATCAGCTGATGGATAATGTCAGAATACGTTTTGGCTGTGAGAACATATTTAACAAGAAGCCGCCGCTTTATGGTGTTGATTATTCCAAGTTAAACGAAGGCGAAAATGGTATGACAGGCGGTTCTTTTAGCTATTATCTCAGCGATGTTAATGGCCGCCGTTTCTATGTTGGCGCCAAGGTGTTTTTCTAACAGGGTTTTATAGTCTTTTAACTTAATCGAAAGACCATAGACTTAAATCAAAACTGGCTGAAGGGGCGAATGCTCCTTCAGCCAGTTTTTTTATTTCTATCTTATTTACTATGAAGACATAGAGACAAGGCATGCCTTGTCTCTACAGGGTTGCTCGTATTTACACCAGGTAGAGATCATTCATTGTCTCAAAGAACCTGCCCCGTGTTGCCTCAAATTCCAGCATGATTTCCCTGAACCTCTTATCATCGCCTTTTTTATTGAGGTCGATAAGCTCCTCTGCAAGGCTGTGAATCCTGGCATGATGGGCGCCCAGCTCTTTGAACAAGGATATATCCTTTAATTTCTGCCCTTCAGCGCCAAAATACCATTTCCCAAACTCACAGGCGTGAGGGTTCCTGAGCTCCTCTGATGTTAATGTCTCCTTGCCTTTAAGCAGGGCCTCAAACTTTGTCCTCCAGGTAAGGTGTGCAACCTTTACTGGGCCTATATCAAATCTTGCAGGCTGAAGGTCGAACCTGGCCATAATGCCTGAAAGCCTCTTTACCACCTTCTGGAGATCTGATGAACTTATATTTACCTGAGAACTTGATGACTTCATCTCCTCTGCAGACTGGTTAACCCCCGTGATTTCTCCGGATATATCGTTTGCCACTATATAGCTCTGTGAGACATTGTCATTTACATTTCTGATGCCATCTGATGCCTGGGCAATATTCTTTGCGATCTCCTCTGTCGTGACAGATTGCTCTTCAACCGCGTTTGCAATGGCAGTTACTATTTCACTCACCTCGGTATTTATATCAGATATCTCTTTTATCCTGCCTATTGTCTCCTTTGTGGAAGACTGAATACTTCCAATCTTTTCCTTTATCTCCTTTGTTGCAAGGGCGGTCTGTTTTGCAAGCTCCTTGATCTCATTTGCGACAACCGCAAAACCCCTGCCTGCCTCACCTGCCCTGGCCGCCTCAATCGTGGCATTAAGGGCCAGAAGGTTGGTCTGATCCGAGATATCGTTTATCGCCTCGGTGACCTTGTTTATACTCTCTGCTGCCTCACCAAGCTTGTCCACCTTTTCAGCAGTATCCCTTGTCCGGGCAACCGCTTTATCGGTTATAGTGCGCGCCTTTTCTGTGTTTTGCGCAATCTCATTAATGGTGGCGCTCATCTCTTCGGCAGCTGCGGCCACCATATTCACGTTGTTTGCGGTCTGTTCACTCTCAGTGGTAACCATGTTCATGTTGCCGCTCATCAACTCTCCGGCTGCGGCTACTGTGCTTGCCCTTATGGATGTCTGTTCTGCACCTGCTTTCATGAGTTCTGAAATAGCGCTCAGCTTTTCACATGATGCATTCAATGTAATTGAGCCGTTATTGATCTCCCTGAACATCCTTCCGATACTGGTAACCAGGGTATTAAGCGCATTGGATAAAAGCCCGATTTCATCCCTCTGTGTTATGGGGAGCTTTTTTGTAAAATCGCCTTTTGCGATCTGTTCTGCAAAGTTAGTGGCCATTGAAAGGGGCCTTGATATGGTAGCAGCTGTTATTACAGATAGTAAAAAACCAACTGCAATTGCAAGTATTGATATAATTGCCACGATACGGCGGGTGTTCTGGACACTGTTTACAATCTCCTCACCGCTCAAGGATTGCCTTAATGAGCCCCGGATGGCTTGCACGATCTCCTTAACCCTGGTAAATTTAGCCATTGTTTTTTTTAGATAATAATCCCTTGCAGCAGAAAGACCTTCCTCTTTAGTAGGAGATTTTGCGATTATGCTGTTTATCTCTCCAATGGAAACAGATAACTCTGCGTAGGCCTTTTCAAGCCCGGTAATCCTTTCCTTCAGGTCAGGGTAAGATGCCTCTATCCTTTTTTTTTCATCACCATTAAGCCATTTCGCAAGAGCTGAACCACCCTTATCAGCGTTGCTCTCTATCTTCGCTGTGTCTGGGTCTACCCATAACAGGTTTATACTGTTGATCAGGTCAAGCAGTTCAATCTCCCCCTGTGCAAAGATGGAGTCTGTCTGATTATGAAGGATGACATCCTGTGACTGCTGCTTGATAAGGCCTATACTGTTATAGGCGAGGATGCCCACGATTAAAAGAAGGGCCAGAACTATACTGAACCCGAGAAACAGCTTGTTACGTAACTTGATATTCTTCCAGAACAATTACTCCTCCCCTAAAATGCTTTAAAAATGAGTTAACTGGCTGAAATAAAAAATTATTTTATCAAAGGCAATAATGCCCTGAACCAGGGCAAAACAGTTAACAAGGTCTACTATTCAATATTTATGCCAGATCAGTATGAATTGGGATATCTGGTTGAAAGGAAGTAATCAGGCTTGAATATGGGGAGAATAAGGGTATAAAAATGTTTTAACTTAAAAAGCTTTTGGAAAATATGTCAAAATATTGTCGATTTGATAAAAGGCCAACATGTTTTAAGGGATTTATGGAGGATTATAGCTTTCTTACACCCTCTGCCAGCTCCTCTATCCCTTCTGTCTCAATGATCCTGATTCGGCGTCCATCGGTCTCTATAATGCCCTGATCCACCATCTTTGTGAGGATGCGGGAGAGGGTTTCAGGGATGGTGCCAAGCAGGCTCGCAAGCTGACCTTTTGTTATGCCAAGGTCAAGTTCAGAGTTTCCATGCTCCTTTTTCATGTAGAGAAGGTGTTTGGCAAGACGTCCGGGCACCTCCTTTAGGGAGAGGTCATCTATCAGGGATGTAAAACGTCGGAGCCGCATGGAAAGCACAGCAAGCATGTTCATGGCAATCAGGGGGTTTTTTTGTATAAGGCTTATGAGCGCCTCCCTCTGAAAAAAGAGCACCCGGCTTTCATCCATGGCATCAGCGCTTGCAGGAAATCTTTTACCGGCAAATACAGGCACCTCACCAAAAACCTCACCCGGCCCGAATATGTGCAGTATCTGCTCCCTGCCATCAGGTGAAAGCTTGTATATCTTAACCCGCCCCGATGCTACCGCATATAACCCGGTTGCCTGTTCATTTTCAGTAAATATGCTTTCTCCCTTTTTGTAGATATTCTCCATTGTAATCATGGATAAAGATTCCAGCTGATCATCAGGGAGCCCGTTAAAAAGGGATATGGTTGAGATCCTGTCTATCATTTTATGTATGTTGACCCTGTTTTTTTCTTTCAGCTTTTCCCCTTCAGCATTCACAATTCACCCTTCACCTTTCAGCCTTGAGCTTTGAGCTTTGAGCTTTGAGCTTCGAGCTTCGAGCTTTTTTCCCCTCATCCGTTCACAAGCCTTACGAGCCTGTTTTCAGGATAATAATCTATTATGTTAAGACAGCCATAGTCCTGCTGTATATTAAAGAGGCTCTTTACAGGTAAGCCAAGGGCATCGCAGATAATAAGCCTGTTAACCCCTCCGTGTGCAACAATAAGTATGTTTTTTCCTGCCTCTTCTCTTAATATCTCCTTCAGGCAACCCAGCACCCTTTTTGATACATCGGCCATGTTTTCGCCATTTGGGGGCCTGTAACCGGCAATATCCGCATACCTTTTATCAAGTTCGCCCGGATATGCCCTCTCTATCTCCTCAAGGGGCATGCCATCCCAGTCACCGAAAAATATCTCCTTTAGATCGGGCTTTGTCTTGATCGGCACCGCATGGTATTGACCGATTATCCTTGCACCCTTTTCTGTTCTTTTTAACCCTGTGGCATAAATGGCGTTAATTTCAACAAGGCGCAATCTCTCGGCAAGGGAGTTCATCTGGATAACCCCTGTTTCGGTAATATCCACATCAGTATGGCCGTTTGCTGTCATTCGCTCAAAACCGCATATCTGACCGTGCCGCGCAAGATATAATCTCGTATATTTTTCCATGTGCCATATATATTGATTAGTGGGTATTAAGTCAATGAGTTTACTCTTTAACTATTATTCCTGATGTTGTATAAGGCCTACAGGAAAAAGAAGATGGAAAAAAAAGCGTGCTATGGAATTTTAGATAAGGTTTTCCCATATGGGAAAGAGGGGTTGAGGGCAGTGCCTTCCGGGTGTCTTGGTTGCCCGGAAAGGCTTTCATGCCTTAAAACCGCCATAGGCACAAAGAAAGGCCTTGCGATGAGAAGTGAGAACCTGAAAAGGATACCTGCAACCGGTATACTTGACAGGATAAAAAGATGGTCTCAGAAAAAGGAACTAAGCCGTCTTTCATATGAAAAGAGGAAAAATGATCATTAATATTACATGCCCTAACTGCAATTTTTCAAAACAGGTGCCCAGTGAAAATATTCCTGCAGGTGTTAAACATGCCAAATGTCCGAGATGCAGCAAGACCTTTGAGATACCTGCAATACCTGAAGAAGAATCCTTTTCAATGGAGAAGCTGCCCGAGGCGCCTTTACAAGAGGAAATACCACCACCATTGCCTAATGAGGATAAGGTAACAGATGTAAAAGCAGAACCGGTTGATGAACATACCTTGCCAATTCAGGAAGATTACGGCTACTTTGCCGGTCTCTACAGGGTGTTTTCCGGGGTGCTCTTTTCCCCGACACAATTTTTCAGGGCTGTAAGAGAGGGCACAGGCATAAGAGAGGCCATGATTTTTGGGATTTTGACAGGTTCTGTTGGTCTCATGTTCAGGCTTTTCTGGGAGTTTTATTTTCAGACCCCGTGGTTCTTAATGATAACAAAGCTGTTTCAGGGCGCCTCTGTAAATGATATCTTTATGGGGATGATCATCTTTTCCCCGCTCATCGTATTTATTAATATCCTTGTTGTAACAGCGGTCGTTCATATCAGCCTGTCAATCATGGGTGGTGCCTCAAAGGGGTTTGACAGCACAATGAAGGTGATCCTCTATTCCAATGCTGCATCGGTTTTCAGCTTCTTCCCATACCTGGGGGATATAGTCGCCTTTATCTTGACTCTTGTAATCATTATTGTTGGCCTTAGGGAGGTCCACGAAACAAGCAACGGCAGGGCGGTGATTTCATTATTACTGCCTGTATTTTTTGTCTTATTCCTTTCAGCAGCGGCTTTGACCTATCTTGCAGGTAAAATAATCTGAACCATGACGTTTTAAAACAGGGGAATATCATTCTTGGAAAGCAGTATCAGATATAAAGATGTCCTTAACCCGGCCCAGCTTGAGGCGGTCATGACCCTTGACGGCCCTGTGCAGGTTATAGCAGGGGCCGGAAGCGGGAAGACACGCACACTGGTATACCGTGTGGCAAGGCTTGTTGAGTCAGGCATACCGCCTGAGAATATCCTTTTATTAACCTTTACCCGCAAGGCATCAGGCGAGATGCTTGACAGGGCGGCACACCTTACTGACGAAAGGTGCAGGAATGTGGCAGGCGGCACATTTCACTCCCTTGCCCACAGGGTGCTGCGCAGCAATGCCCATCTGCTGGGGTTTGATTCATCATTTACCATCCTTGACAGGCAGGACATGGAAGAGATTGTGAGGGAGCTTGTCAATGAAATACATACAGATGAAAATGTCGCAAGGTTTCCCAAAAAGGGCACCATTACCTCTATCATAAGCAAGGCCGCCAACCTTGAAAAACCTGTTGAATGGCTCATGACAGACGAATACAGCCAGTTTCTGGAACATGCCGGTGTTATCTCTACCATAGGGGATCATTATGGCAAATATAAAAAAGAAAACCAGATGATGGACTATGATGACCTGCTGCTACTTTTCAGGCGATTGCTCGCGGAAAACGAAACAGTCAGGGGTCTTCTGGCCAGGCGATACAGTTATATAATGGTTGATGAGTACCAGGATACAAACGGCATACAGGCCGATATTGTAAAGTGGCTGGGCCAAAGCCACCAGAATGTCATGGTGGTGGGTGATGACTCTCAGGCTATTTATTCCTTCAGGGGCGCAAATTATAAGAACATGTTCGAGTTCCAGAATATCTTCCCTAAGGTAAAAACCATAAAGCTGGAGCAGAACTACAGGTCAACCCAGCCCATCCTGAAGCTCACTAACGCCATTATGGACAGTGCCACAGAAAAGTTCACCAAATGCCTGTTCACACAGAGAGAAGGTGGAGAAAAACCAGAGGTGATAGATGTAAGGTCTGACCCTGAACAGGCCATATATATTGCCTCATCCATAAAAAATTTCCGTTCCCAGGGGTACAGCTATAAGGATATGGCCGTGCTTTTCAGGGCAGCACATCACTCCTTTGAGCTTGAGCTTGAACTTGCACGGGAGGGTATCCCATATGTGAAATATGGCGGGTTCAAGTTTCTGGAATCATCCCACATAAAGGATCTCCTGACCCACCTCAGGGTTATAACCAATAAGAATGACATCGTAAGCTGGGGCAGGATACTGAGGCTTGTAAAAAACATAGGGCAGAAAAAGAGCCAGACCATTATAGAGTGGCTGAAGGGCCAGTCTCCCGAATCCATTGATCTTGAAAAATGGCCGGGCTTAGGGAAAAAGGATGAGGGGCTAAAGACCCTGGCAAAGCTGCTTAAAGATCTCTCAGAAAAGGATATAAAACCATTAAAGGCGGTAGAGCTGGTCTATGCATATTATGACCCTATATTAAGGGAAAATTATGACAATTATCCCAAGCGTGAAAAAGACCTTGAGCAGCTTATGGTCATGGCAGAGCGGTTCAAAAGCCTTGGCTCTTTTCTTGATGAACTTGTGCTTGACCCGCCTTCAAGCAGTGCGGATATAGACCCTGATGCATCGGGTAATGAGGATGATATTGTTACCCTCTCAACTGTCCATTCGGCTAAAGGTCTGGAGTGGCCAATCGTATTTATCATATGGGTAATGGACGGCTATTTCCCATCAGCCAAGGCGCACTGTAATGAAGAATCCATTGAAGAAGAGCGGCGTTTGATGTATGTTGCTACAACCAGGGCAATGGATAGACTTATAATGTGCTATCCTGGCTCAGAGTCGCTTCCTCCCTGGCAGCTTGCTGAAACTGGCCTGAGGATGGGGTTATCCTCCTTTATAAGGGAGATACCTGAGGGCATTCTTATTCACAGGTCAAAGGGTAATTCATGGCCCTCATTCAGTGGTGCATGGAATGGAGGCAATGAAAATAGATATAAAAGGGCTGATCCTGTAAAGGCAAATGTTACAGGCCCAGGGCCGGGGGGCTTAAGGCCCGGAGACAGGGTAAAACACCCTGCATTTGGAAAGGGCGTAATTGCAAAATTTGTGGACACAAATAAGGTCGAGGTGCTCTTTAGTGGTGTAGGCAGGAAATTGCTGCACTTAGCTCATACAACATTAACTCGAATATAAGGATATCCGGGTTATTGGAGATAAGGGGTAGTATTAGAGTTAATTAATGGTTCGAAAAAGGGTCCCATGGTTCAAGGGGCCAGGGGTCAAGTGAAAAAATAAAAGAAAAATCTTTTCAATGTGACCCTTATAATATGAATTATATAAAATTTGTTTTTCACTAGACCCCTCGAACCCTGGACCCCTTGAACCCTTTATTTTAAAGGTTTTAACATCATGACATACAAACAGGCATTGGAATATCTATACGGTCTTCAGAAGTACGGCGTAAAATTCGGGCTTTCAAAGACATCAAACATACTTAAGAAACTGGGTGATCCCCATAAGGGTCAGAAGTATATCCATATTGCAGGGACAAACGGCAAGGGCTCTGTATCTGCAATGGTGGAGTCTGTGCTTATACGGGCCGGTTACAAAGTGGGGTTTTATTCATCACCCCATCTGGTAAGCTTTACAGAGCGTTTCAGGATTAACCGCAAAGAGATAACGAAAAAGCAGGTTGCAGAACTTACTGAGGAGATAAAGGGGGTTATTGACCCGAATGAGCCACCCACCTATTTTGAGTTTGCAACCGCAATGGCGCTTGCCTACTTTGCGCGTGAAAAGGTTGATTTTGCTATCATGGAGGTGGGCATGGGCGGAAGGCTCGATGCAACCAACATTATTAAACCCCTTGTCTCAGCTATTACAAATATCTCACTTGAACACCAGTCATTCCTGGGTAATACCCTTAAAGAGATAGCAGGGGAAAAGGCCGGTATCATAAAAAAGGGTGTAAATATCATCGCTGCCGCCACCCAGCCGGTGGTTAAAGAGCTCTTCAGGAAAACTGGTGAGGAGCGGGGCGCCCCATACTTTGAGGTAGGGCGTGATGTAAGATACCGCAGCGTTGGCAGAAAATTTAATTATTACGGGCTTAAGAGGAATATAAGGGATATCAATCTTACACTTAAGGGGCCTTTTCAGCACAGGAATGCAACGCTTTCACTGGGCATACTTGAACTCCTTGAAAAAAAGGGTGTGAGGCTTGATGAGGATACGATAAAAAAAGGCATAGAAGAGACAACCTGGATGGGCAGGGTGCAGGCGCTCTCTGAAAGGCCACTTGTGGTTGTAGATGGTGCACATAACCCGGGCGCAGCAAAGGTGCTTGCAGAGGCAATCAAAAAGGATTTCACATTTAAAAGGTTGATCCTCGTTTTAGGCATCATGAAGGATAAGGATATTGACACCATAGTAAAGGAGATAGCGCCCTTATCTGATCGTATCATCTGCTCTGCCCCTGAATACTACCGTGCTGCAAAACCTGAAGAGCTGCACAGTGTTGTTTCAGCCTACAGCAAAAAGGCGGAGATAATAGAGGGGTTACCGGTAGCTATAGCAAAAGCAAAATCTATGGCAAGGCCTGATGACATGATACTTATTACAGGGTCTCTTTTTACTGTTGGCGAGGCGCTCACAGTGATTGACCCTGTAAGATACAGGCCGGACCCGGTATAAAAAGTAATCCTGATATTGGACATGGAGCAGAGCCATTTCTATCATAAATAAAATATCCATCATCATTATCTTTTTCCTTGTTTTCATCAGTGTGGCACTCAGTGCCCAGGATAGCGTAAGGGAGCGGTTCATTATAGACCCGGAGGCAGATGTCTCCCTTGAGTCAATCAGCTACAAATACATGGTAAAGGATGAATTAGGTATTGCCACTGGAGATGTGGTCTTAAGCTCAGATGCTTATACCCTATCTGCTCAGAAGGCGGAAATTAATTATAAGACCAAAATGGCTGTAGTTTCAGGCAGTATCCTGCTTAAAACAGGAGACGATACGCTGATGGGTGAGAGCGGTACATTCAATTATCTGGATAAGACCGGTGTTATCAATGGTGCGAGCCTCTTTATAGAGGATTTTAATTTTTACTTCAGCGGCGACAGGATAGAAAAATTCGGGGACGACAGCTATCTTGTACATGATTTTAAACTCACCACATGTGACGGTGATAAACCTGAGTGGAGCATCACAGGTTCAGAGATAAATGTGACAGTAGAAGGTTATGGCCGGCTACGTAATGCAGCATTTAGGGTAAAGGATATACCCATTGTTTATGTGCCTTACCTGCTTTTCCCGGCAAAGACAAAGAGGGCCTCTGGCCTTCTGATACCACAGGCTGGGTATTCAAGCCGTAATGGCGCTGAGCTTGAGGTGCCTTTTTTCTGGGCCATTTCAGATAGTATGGATATGACCTTTTATGAAAGATATATGACAGAGAGGGGCTTGATGCAGGGGCTTGAGTTTCGCTATGCCACAGGGAAGGCTTCTAAAGGCTTCTTTAATTTTGATATCCTCTCAGACAGGATAGATACAAAGGATATGAATGATCATGATCAGCTTGAATTGAGCCCTTACCAGCGAACAAACAGCGGCCGTTACTGGTTACTTGGAAGAATGGATCAGGAGTTGCCAGCGGGTATCTCTGCCCGCCTTGATGCGGATGTTGTGAGTGACCAGGATTATCAGAGGGAGTTTAAATCAAACCTGACAGGGTTCAATACTCGCCCGGATTATGAGGCGGAATTCAACCGCCCACTTGAAGAGATGACCTCCCCATTCAGGACATCAAGATTGAGACTTGAAAGGGATGGAGAGAATCATAGTCTCCAGGCTGCTTCAACATTTTATCAGAGGCCTGAAGGTTTCATAAATGACACCAC
>JAFGFM010000023.1 GCA_016931115.1 Deltaproteobacteria bacterium
CCGGCAGGGAATTTGGGTGCTCCTGCCGGGGGTTTAGCTCCACCGCCAAAACCTCCTCCAAGGCCTGTTCCAAGCGCCTTGGAACTGAAGGGTTCTTCTATTACCGCTATTGTGGCTGTAGTGCATTTTTGAGTATCAATCAGGGTGCGTTTGAGCAGGGGCTTGCCTGCGGTTTCCCAAAAGCCTTTTCCAACCTCTTTTTGGATGCCGTTTTCAGTGAATTTAGCTGTAGAAGCAAGAGGCAGACCTGATATACTGTGCTCCTGTATTGATTTGAAGTACATGTCCGTTATTTTAGCAAGTTCTTCGCGGGTACAGCTCTCTTCTCCTGCAAGGGCATTTATGACAGAAGTGCATATGAGTGCCGTAAGACAAAAGGTTATGAAAAATAATGCTGTTCGTTTCATCTTTGAATCCTCCTAAACAATAAAGATCGTTATAAATAAAAAACAATAAGCTGGTTGAAAATAATTACTTTTTAAGGAAAGGAGTATATGGAGCTAAGTATTGTATGTCAATATACATTTTATATCATTCTGAGCCCGGGCGTCGAATAAATATTATGCCGGATAAACTCCGGGAGAAATTTCGTAATTAAAGGTGGTGAGTACAATTCTGAATTTGACGAAATTCTCCGGTTCTGCTAGTCTGTACCTGTAACCTAAAGGGTTTGTATATGATACTGCCATTAACTATTTCTTTTATTGCTTTTGTCGTATGCCTTCTTATTGGTTTCCTTGTCTATTATCAAAGCAGTAAAAAACTGGAGCATAAACTGTTCTTAGCCCTTTGCCTTGTAAATGCATGGATGGCGTTGAGTGAGTTTCTGTTCATACAATCGGCTGAGCCCGCATATACACTCTTCTGGGCAAAAACAAACATTGCTCCGAGTCTCGCTGTTAGCGTTGCTTTTCATTTCGTGCTTGCCATAGCCGGCATAGGGATTATCAAAAAAAAGTGGTTTCTGGGGATTGTCTATATCCCCAATATTTTGATTTACCTGTACATACTTTTTACAGGCGGCGCCATAATAGATATTGTCAGAGGCCCCTGGGGAAATGAAGTAGTATATAACGTTCAGTCCCCTTTTTTGTCTTTAGCCAACCTGTGGATCACCATTTTTGGGTTTTTGAGTTTTATTATTCCATTGATCTATTATTTTAAAACCGGAGATATAAAAAAGAAAAAACAGTTGGCCTATATATCCCTCGGCTTTTTTCTGCCAACAGTAATGGGAAGCGCCATATACTTTATTAAACCTATTACCGGGATTGATATCCCCAAGGTGCCGTCATTTTTTACTATGCTGTTGGAGCTGCTTCTCGGATATGCTGTCTGGAAGTTCGGCCTTCTTGATCTGAACCCGGCAACTGCTGTAAATAACATTGTTGAGACAATATCCGATCTGCTTGTGATTATTGACCGGAACAGGAGAATCGTTTCATATAACAATGCCGTGCTGAGACTATCCTGTTATCAGCATGAGGAGATAATCGATAATCATGTAAATAAATTGTTCCCGGGAAATGGACTGCAATATCTATTCGACAGATTGGATGCAGTTGATAATGGGACTAAAAAGCCGGTTGATCATAATATTGTGAGACAGGTTGAAGATGCACTTGTCACAAAAAAGTCGGAGTCAATACCGGTAAACATATCTGTTTCAATACTGCATGAAAAGGATGGAGAAAAAGCCGGGTATGTGCTGGTTGCGCGGGATATTACCAGTCAGAAAATTGCAGAAAATGAGAATAAAAAACTCATTACCGAGCTTCGTGAAGCAATAGAGAATGTAAAGACACTCAAAGGCTTTATACCAATATGTGCAAAATGTAAAAAGGTAAGGGATGATCAGGGATATTGGAGCCAGATTGAAAAATATATCTCCGAGCATTCGGATGCACTAATCAGTCACGGAATCTGCCCTGAGTGTGCTGAAGAACTATATGGCAATGAGGACTGGTATAAAAGTGAAAAGAAATAGTTAATCTTACACCTGATCCGTTATATCTTTTTGGGTATAATTTTTTACTGCCATTGATTCTTTTATAAGAAAACATAGACTGTGTAAATGTATGAAGTTCGCCCCACCGGGCGGATAAGTTGTTTTATTAATGAAAGACCAGTTTACATCATCTTGATTGAGGGGAGACCTATGAAAACGATTGAAAATCCAGGCTCTAAAAACACGGCAATAACAACATCGGCAAATGAAGCCGGATACCCTTCAGGAGGGTATGGATGGTATGTTGTAGTTATCCTGTACCTGTGCTACACCTTTTCATTTGTAGACCGGTCCATAATCACCTATCTCGTTGCACCGATTCAGTCGGACCTGCAGATTAATGATACTTATTTCAGCCTGCTTTCGGGATTGTCCTTTATCACTTTCTATGCTTTTCTGGGCATCCCGGTGGGTCGGCTGGCTGATGCAAAATCACGGCGCAACCTTCTGCTTGGCGGTGTTGCCCTGTGGAGCGCCATGACTGTGCTCTGCGGTATGGCCTCCACATTCTGGGAGTTGTTTTTTGCCCGCATGGGCGTTGGTGTAGGTGAAGCGTGTCTGGTACCCTGTGCATACTCGCTCATCGCGGACTATTTTCCCCGTGAAAAACGCAGCCTCCCGCTCATGATCTTTTCAGGCGGCATCATGCTCGGGGCAGGGGTGGCGCACCTTTGCGGCGGCATGGTTGCCGACTACGCTCAAAGCGGCGGCCCGAGGGAAATTTTTCTTTTCGGTCTTGTTCAGCCGTGGCAGCTGGCCTTTGTACTCGTAGGGTTGCCCGGGATATTTTTTATAGTGACCATTGCAACTATCCGGGAACCGGCACGGCATGAGCAGAAAGGTAAACCGGACAGCGCCTTAATGTTCCGGTATCTTTACAGGCATTGGGCCACGTTCAGTTCCCTGATCCTCGGCACGACATTCGGAGCCATGGCGAACATGGCCATCCTGGGGTGGGCCCCTGTCTGGCTGGTACGCCGCTTTGCATGGAGCAAAACAGAAATCGGATTACATCTGGGACTTGTCATCTTTGTATTTGGAACAATCGGACTTACCCTTTCCGGGTCCCTGGCAAACAGGTTTATTCGTGCAGGAAAGAAGCTGGTTTATATCAAAATGATGATGGCCGCCGAGACCCTGGTCATCATTCCACTTATCCTTGCACATGTTTATGACAATCCTTACTGGGTACTAGGCTGTATAGGGGGAACCATTTTCTTAACCGGCATTCCCAGCGGACTTGGTCCGGCTGCACTGCAGTCGATCACTCCCAATGAAATGAGGGGACAGATTACGGCCATCGCCTTTCTCGTCCTTGGACTGGTATCAACCACACTTGGAAATACCCTTGTCGGATTGCTGACAGATTATGTTTTTGCCGACCCAAAAGCAGTGCGATCATCCGCCGTTATCGTGGCTATTTTTGCTTCGATCCTGGGGATAATATCCCTGCGTCTGGGCCTGCGCGCCTATGAACGAACGGCAGAGGAAAACCGGGCCGCCTGATAAGGTGAGGTTATTGCTGTGAGTGGAAGTGGCGGCCTGCAACAAAGAGGATGATTAATATATGTATACCGTTGATCCTCTTGATATAAAGACCGGGTTTTGAAAATAAAACCCGCATCTCCTCAACAATCGTAATAAAGGAATAGATATGAGCTCCTACAGTATAAAGGACAATACAGTTAAGAATATTTTAATCTGCTTTCTATTGATTTCTCTCCTGTGTCTTCCGGCCTATGCATCAGATCAGGAGATTCCATCCATTGATAAATCCGGCGGCATAGTAATTGTTCCCGCTCTTGATAAATACCGGAATATTCGCCAGCTAAAAGAAGGGGACTTTGGCGGATATTTAATGGTTTATTTTAAGGATGAAACCCAGTGCGCCTATATGGCAGTGAGCCCTGATGGATATACCTTCACTGACCTCAACAACGGCAAACCGATATTTAAAGGTGAGGAGCTGGCCGAACAAAAGGGAGTTCGCGATCCGCACATTACACGGGGTCCTGACGGGGCATTTTATCTGGCCATGACAGACCTTCACATCTTCGGCAAAATGGCCGGATTCCGTGATACAAAATGGGAAAGACCTGAAGAAAAATACGGGTGGGGGAACAATCGGGCAATAGTCCTCATGAAATCATTCGATCTTATCCACTGGACGCATTCGAATATCCGGATAGATAGAAAATTCCCGGAGCTGGGAGACATTGGATGTTCCTGGGCTCCGGAGACGGTCTATGATGAAGAAAAGGGAAAGATGATGGTATACTTCACCATTCGTGCAGGTAATGGCGACTGCCACATGTATTACTCATATACGGACGATGATTTTACCAGGCTCGAAACAACGCCCAAACCCATAGAAAACCTCGAAGGTATTGACGGTGATATAACAAAGGTTGGTGACAGATTTCATATGTACTATGTATCACAGGCAAAAATCCTCCATGCTGTCTCGGACAGGATAAATAAGGGATATAAATCAGAGTCAGATAGAATTGATCCTGAGACCGTTGACACAGAAGCTCCCAACCTTTTTAAACGCCTGGGAACAGACGCATATGTACTCATGTACGATGTCTATGGCGCCAGACCCAACAATATGGGATTCAGTGAAACCACAGACTTTGTTAATTACATAGACAAAGGGCACTTTAATGAAGGAGTGATGAAGGGAACAAACTTTGAACGCCCGAAACATGGAGCAGTAACATACCTGACCCGGGACGAATTAAAAGCCATAGCAAAACACTGGATAATAAAAATCGGACTTGATTGATTTGATTATATAAAATCATGAGCCGTTTTTTTTATTCGATCATAGAAAACCCCGGCCAGTGGCCGGGGATAATCCAATTCAAGCGATTTCTTTATTTTTCCATTTCAACTATTTAGCGGTTACAGACGGAACAAAAGGCGACCTGATATATTTACCGATCCA
>JAFGFM010000024.1 GCA_016931115.1 Deltaproteobacteria bacterium
AAAAGTTTATGAAGAGCTTTGTAAAGTTATTGAGGAATGGATTGATATTTATGAACAGGATGGGGAAAAGCTTCCACCAGCGACAGCCAAAAAAGGATACTCCGGGAAATTTAATTTAAGATTGGAAAAAGATCTGCATGAGCAGATTGCATTAACCGCTATTAGAAAAGGGCAAAGCCTTAACAAATTGTGTGTGGACGCAATTAAAAAGGAAATTGGTCTTTAATCGAGTAAGGTGAGAGTTTAACAATGCATTAGGGTTACTGCTTTCTGACATCATTGGGACTAACCTGGAGATACTTTTGAGTCGGGTCAATAACCCGACATCATTTAAATTTATGGATGAAAAGGCAATCGCAAAAAGCTCGTATCTAATGATGTCGGCCGTTGTCAAAAAAATTTAAGATATTGGCATGAGTAACAAAAAATGGTAGCATTCTGGTATGGGAAAATATGAAAAGCTATACGAACATATCCTGATGCGCAGATCGGATGCAAATGTCCCATTCGATTCATTGTGTTTCTTGCTTAAAAAGCTTGGATTTGATGAGCGCATAAAAGGTGATCACCACATTTTTACTAGGGATGATGTCGAAGAAATTCTTAATATGCAACCCATGGGAGATAAAGGAAAACCATATCAGGTAAAACAAGTCAGGGACATTATTCTGAAATATCAAATTCATATTGGGGAATAACTATGGATAAAAAATACGAAATTATCATTTTTTGGAGTAATGAGGATAATGCTTTTATTGCTGAGGTTCCGGAGCTTCCCGGATGTATGGCAGATGGAAAAACCTATCAGGATGCTCTTAGCAACGCAGAAAAAATAATTGAGGAGTGGGTTGAAACCGCTGCAAAACTCGGCAGATATATCCCTGAACCCAAGGGTCGTCTTGCATATGCATAATTTTTACCCGGAAAGGAATCATGTCGGGTTGTTTCGCTTAACCTGACCGGCAGGCTTCCTCTGAACCGAAACATTGGGAGTGAATAGAAAATATTAATAATGGCAAAACGTAAACGAAAACTAACTGCCGCCGAAAAAGCTGAGAAGAAGAGGCGGAAAAAAGAATATGAAACCATATTCATAAATGGAAAACAAAAGCGGGTAAAACGCCCGCCGACAATTGATGGAATGGATGTTGATGAATTCATTTTAAGAAATGCTGACCCAATCTGGCTGCATCAAAATGAAATGTGGGAATATATTACAGATGATGAAGAGTATGATGATGAGAAGGAGTATTAAGCTCCCAGCCTGGCATTCAACGTGACAGGCTACTATTATGCCGAATCAACCTTATGCGGTTCACCAGTGTTGGCCTGGTAGTAGGTAGGTCGGGTTAATATCCCGACATCATTCAAAATAATATGTCGATCTTGGTGACATATTATTAAAACGTGTCGATGTTTATGGTTTTTATCGACACGTTTTTAGGCTGCTGTTATGAAAACGACACTTTCTAAAATGAACTATGTCTAAAAAATTAGTTAAATTGCATACATTATTTATACATGTCCATTTCATGGACACGTTTTAGACCTTGAATATTGTATAGGGAAAAAACAATGAAATTTGAAGATGCTATATATAACTTTGCAAAGATCTTAAAAGACTATGAATATAATATTTCAGGCACTGACAGAATATGGGATTTGATTTTTCCATGTAATAAATCCCAATGGCGTCATCTCAAGATTGTTAACTATAACAAGATTTACTACATATATCATATAGATGGAGATAGCTGTTCTTTAGAGGTTTCCCCGGGAAAGGATGTGCAGGTGACAAACTCTTTTGGGGGTTCATCCTACAAAGAAGGCAGTGATGATCCGTCGCGCGTATGGGGGCCAATAATAACATCCGCGGTTTCCTGGTTAAAAAAGGTCAAAAAAGACTGGATAAAGGCAAACAGACAAGTGCAGGATCAATATCCACTCAATCGCCGATATGGTGTTGTGCAGAACTCTCTCATCAAAGCCTCTTTTTCTGGTTTCTATAAACTTGATAAGGATCTGGGTATAAAGGATAGTCGAAGATTTATCCGGTTAGTGGAAGAGGGGTATTTTCGAAAAGAGCAAAACTTTGTCCGCGAAAACATGACTGCAAGAGAATACTTTGACTATTGCAGGATTGCCTATATCGCTGGAAAGCGAAAGGATGATCATGTCGATGTAAATTTAACAGGCAGGGAGATGTACAAACGATATGCTGATGGAAGGCATGAAGGGCTTCTGGATATTAATGAAGATTCCTGCCAGGAATTTTCAGACTGGATTGATGGAAAGCATGCAAAAAAAACAAGCGGCGGGCATCCATGGGAGATCAAACGGGGAGGCAATACTACCCACATAGACCTTAGTGTGTTTCGTCCGCATTTTTCCAGGAAAGAGGGGTTTGTCATTGAACTGCGTGGAGAATCGCTCGGCAGATTAAAAGAAACAATCAAGATGTTTTTAACGATTTATGATGCGTCGTTGCCTATCTCCATATCTGACCCGGAAGGTATTCGTATGAGATTGTTCGCTCAGGACAACATCGGTATCATACCTTATTATGAATCACTGCACAGGGCAAATCAGTACTTCAAGGAAGATAAACATGTCTATGATGTAATACATTATGATGACCTGGGAATATATAAACGTAGAATCACTCCGTTCATATCGTGGGAACCTCTGCCATTACTTAAACCTATAGATTAGATGGTGGATTTTTTAAAGAGCTGATTTGTTTACATTCGGGAATTATGTCGGATTGATTCACTTCACCCGACCTACAGATTCCAAATATGCGGATCAATTATTTTCTCCTTTAATATCATGTGGATTTCCAAATCGTTTTCTCAAAGATGAAACAAATGCATTGCTGGCCTTTACTGATACCAACTCCAATGGAGATATACCCCTTTTAAAGGCGATATACAGCATTGTTAACAATGCAATTAATGTGACAACAATATTTTGCCAGCCATTAAGCCCCCACTGTCCCTGCCAGACCAGATGCCATGCATCTGAAAATGGCAGGAGGTAAGGGATAGGCCACTGGTATCCATCCGGCCCCCTTGACCCTGCAATGTCAAAAAGAATATGAATGTGAAAACTCAAAAATACCAGAAGGGTGGTTATCAGCCTGCGTTTTGTAAAAGAGAATGAGATCAGACACAATAAAAGGCAAAAACCAATGTTGTGACCGAGGATATGGTGATATTTCCAATACAGCAAAGGCTGGAAATTGGAGCCGGCAGAAAGATAATCATATATAATGCCTGCACCATCAATATCCGGGATAACACCAGCAATTGTCACAAAGGCCCGTTCAAGGCGGTTTGTCCTGAATGACCCGGCCAAAGCCCAGCCGGTGAGTAGGTGTGTTACAGGGTTCATAATCTAATATTAAGCTGCTATCTTATGACAGCCTGGATATGGTCTATAACCGATGCCTCATTAACAAATGTCAAATCATACATGCTGGTCATGCCTTTAGCCTGTTCATCGCTTAATCCGAATACGCATATAATAAACTGCTCTTTATTAATATGCAATTGCTTGCGTAATGATAGATATTTATCAATATCCTGACGAAATTCACCAGATTTACATTCTATTATGAGCGGTATATTTTTTACAGTAAGTATAAATATATCAAGCTCATTTGTCTTTCCACCATTATAGGAAATCTCAAAGGCCCTTGCGCAGGCAGGAGCTATCTTTTCTTTTTGAAACATCTGGAGCAATTTCATCAGCGTGAACCACTCCATCCAGATGCCATTGAAAAATTCCCTTATTTTAGGAACTGTCTGGAGGGTCAGCCTGATAATTTTTTCCTTTTTCTGGTAGAAGTACTTTGCAACAAACGAGTATTCATACAGCTCTTTACAGAAGGATGTTATTTTTTGGATATCTTCAGGTGTTCTTTTTGAGAGGTCAATCTTTATACTGGAAAAATTTTTATTTTGCCCATATTTTATCTGGCTGCTTACGAGGGAAAGAACATCAAAATTATTACCAAGTTTCAATGCTATCTCATCAAAAAAACCTGTAGTATCAGCAGCATCTTCATTAAAGATCACCTTTATATTATGTTTTTCAAACCACTGAGATATTGGTTCAAGGTTGTTTGCTTGCGTTAAAACATTGGTATTGTATATATCGATTTCTTCGAATAATCGATTTTCCTCAACGTCGTTTTCAGTGCTGTCTTTTATTGTGTTTAGCCGGTAATTTTGAAGTTCTTTGGCTTGAGCGACATATTTGATTATTAAGGCCTTAATAAATGCGACTGTATCGTGAACAGTGGTTATTTGTTCACATTCAGGGCATTTTACCTGTATATTCTTTTGCGACTTCTCGAAGATTTCCGCATTTACTACATCTGAAAATAGCCATAATAAACCCTCTTCCAGTAACATATTATTGGTTATTTACACTCTTTCGGTTATTATTTTGAAACAGTTAAATCTAAATGTTTTTAGGAAGCTTAGTAAATATCATGAGACGTCTCTGACTGGAAACAAAAAATAGTGTTACTTGAAGTAAATGATATCTCATAAATACAGAGTGGAGGTTTTAATAGATGATAAATAATGAAAAAGAATACAAAACAACTGTTAAAAGGATCGCCCATTTTCAAAAACAAGCAGAGCACCTGCGGCAAACCGAAAAAAATTCGGAAAACAACAGACTCGCTGCATCTGGATTCTTGACTGAATTGGACAGAATGAATTTGGATGTTAGAGAGTACTTATGGGCACATCCAAGCAGGCTGAATGATATACAAAAATATGCTTAATAAAATTATCCAAAACCATAGGAAATATTAAAAATAATTTTTATGTATTTCATGGCTAAAGTGATAATCCTTTGTATACCTTCTGTTATCTCTTTTCTGCCATTTCTACGTCCACATTTTCTGAGTCACCTGCCTCGAAAAAGCAAAGGCAGCCAAAGATAATAACCTTCAACTGCCTTCATGTTGCAGTTTTTCTTATATGAGTTACTGATTTCTGGGCATGCCATACTTATAAAATCATATGTACATTTCTGTGACACTCAATGACTCTCTGCTCTAGGTGAATACCCCCATCTTTACTCATTAACAATAGGTTTTCTATCCATCCGATCCAGTATTTCCATCAATCTCCTTTTAGCGGCATGTGTTTTTCTCAAGCTATTAATGTATACATTCCATTTGTCCAGCTTGTTTATTTCACTCATCAATTTTTTTGCCTTTTTAAGAAATACAACAGCCTCTTCATATGCCTTTGGTTTTGTCAGGTCTATTAACCTTTCCGCCCTTGTTTTCCAAATATCAAAAGCCCTTTCCGGCGCATAGGTTTTTATTGCATCAGCCACCTCATCGTAATTTCCTCCGAAACCAAAACGCCTGTCAGAACATTTGTCATACCAGAAAAGCACCTTTTCAGGATTTTTTTCAAGAATCGCTATTGATATAAGCTCCTGTGCCATCGGATAATCCCTTCCGAATCTAGGTTCTGTAAAATCAATATCAGGTTGGGGTAGGGGCCATTCGCGCTGTTTCCAGGGTAGCTTTCCATTTTCAAGATATTTATGTATGCAGGTTCTTACTTTTTCCCAATCTTTGCTTTTTTCAGATGCCAATTTACATTCCTGGTATGCCTTTATAGATGGGTAATAGACATACTCATATACTTTCAGGACCGCAACAGCCTGGTGATTTTTCTGTTTAACACGGATGTCAAGAAGTTGCCCTCTCAGCGCTGAAGCTATTCCTGGCATACTATTCCCGGTTGAATTGTTCCCTTCACGTATCCATTTCTCTGCATCGTCATACAGCCTTTTCTCAATAAGCCTTTTGACCAGACGGCTGTAACTATCGGTTATAGGAGCCTCTTTCTCACATAATGGTATTATCTCTTTGTCACGGCCCGATTTATCAAGGGCGGTAATGGCCCAGTTACTTATCTGATCCCTTTTATAACGGCTCAGACCCGGCTCGGTGCTGTTTACAGGTAGGTTTTCAAGTCTGGCAAGCATAATATCGGCCACTTCATTCCATACATCAACATGATGTCCTGAATCTATGTATTCTGCAAACAGTTTAAATATGCTATATTCATCTTCTATTAGCGACTCAACCGCGAATTTCAGTTTTTCAACAGGATCAAGAGATGACTCTTTCAAGGCCCTTATAACAACAGACATACACCTCTCTATTTCAAAGGCTGTTTCACCTTCATCATCGCTTGTCTCAACCAGTTCTGTCCCTGCAGCCATCAATTTCCTGCCAAGAGAAAGGACATCATCCGCATGGCCCTCATCCAGAAGTGTCGTCATATTATCCCGGATTTCAGAAAAATCAGGTGTAAAACCCTGTCCGTCCCAATGGTTCTGCCAGCCCGGTTCCTTTGTCGCCTCCTCTATCTGTTTTTGTATATGTTTAATACGGGAGTCCATTTTACCGGAATTAAAACTCCTGCGGTCACGCAAATACCTGTCGACCTCCGGGTATTTTATACGCAGATCATTAACAAGTGAAATAAGACCATCCTTACTCTGATCTTTGAGAAAGAGTTCAATATTGTCAGACTTTCCTGAAGTGGAAATATCATCATCTTCTGTTTCATCGGTATTAAATTTATCATCAACGAGCATAAGCCGCTCATCCCTTTTTTCTGCCTTCGGGACAGGAATATTTTTTTTCAGATGTTCAAGATACGCAAGAACTGTCGCAACTCCATGTTTGCACTCATATGTATAAGGACATGTGCAGATAGATTCGGGTAGGCCGCCTCTGTTCATTTTTACCTTTGTTGCATACCTTTCGCCCCCTTTTACCCATGCGACAATGCTGTTATCACCGGATTTTGCAAGCCCGGAGACACGACCCTGTTTATGATATTTTTCACCACGGGTGACCACAGAGCTGCCCGCCCATTCATTAAGATTATCCCAGGATAACTTCAGAAAATTGTCTGTTTGATTTTTCTTTGTCATGATTTATGCCTTTATCATATAAATTTCACTTATCAGCCCTGTAGAATTCGTATAGCACTGCTATGATTAAAACACAAAGATTCCATGTAGCATGCCCTAGATTTTAAAACTTAAATAATTTGCTGTATTTAACTCTATCTATCTTGTTGATCAATAAGATATTTTAATATATCGTTTCTAACTTTTATCAGGAGTCCATATTTACGGATTCTCTTAATGAAATTTTAGGACCTATTGAAAATCCAAGGTATCTTATTACCAGGCACAGTATATCTCGCAAAATTGGGAAAGTGAACTATCATGCAGTACCCTATATATTGGCAGCAAAAAAGGAGTTTGCCGAAATATTTCTTGATGCATGGCATAAAAGGATAGGGCAAGGGGAACTGATTTTTACACGTTCAACAGAGTCTCGCCGCCTTCTTTTGAAGGCTCGGGTAAAGTCCTTTTCATCAGTTATGAGCAATACTACTGAAAGGTTGGATCTCTGGCAGTAATCCCTCCGCAAAAACTGGCATTAGCTTAAAATTTCAGATGTGACAAGATTATACTAAAGGTGACCATAGGAACCGGAAAATACCATTTTATTCGTCAGCGTTAATAAATCCCCGACATTTTTCTGAACCACATGTGCAGGTGATCTTTTCACCTTCAGATTCGTAACAATAGTCAATAGTCAACTCTTCATCTGGATGTATGTCCTTTAATGCAAAAATCAATACACGGTTTCCTTCAAAGGTATAATAGCAATTCGGAGTACAGGAATGATTAATATACTTTGCAATGTTCCCGTTTCCTAAGCCATCAATTACGATGTTGTCATTTATCCAGAATGTGTATATGCCTGGCCGTGAAGGATCTGATTCTCGTTTATATGCATCTTCAGCTGAGATTATCTCTCCTTTGTATTCCACAATGAATGTGTCTTCAGGGATTGCCCTTTCAGAAAAGCAACCACGTCTGTTTATTTGTGAGTCTTTGGTGTACAGGCTAAACTCCAAAGACTCAAAACCGAATATTTCTGAATCCATATCTATATCCAAGTAAATTTTTATGTATAATTATTAAAACCTGACATTAATTATTAAGCTATTTCCGGTTAACTTTACAACTCACTTATCCAATTCTGGATTAAGCTTTCAGCAATCAGCGATCAGCTGTCAGCTAATATTTATTGAAAGTCTTTTGCTGATCCGCCGTCGCCCAAGGCTATGTCGGGACAGGAAGCTGAACGCTCATGGCTGACCGCTCCAGTACAAATTGCCATAGTCATAAGTATTGTTCAAGAAAAGAGTTCCTGAAATAAATCATAACCTTAAATTCAAGTGTTATTATACGACGCAAAACCTTATGGAGTATCTCAAAAAGAATTATTATAACCGATTAAATATATTGATTTTACTGTTAGATTAATATATTTGCATATTCAAATTATTATATCCAGGGCAACTATTTTAAGAATCCGGGATAATCTAAAGGTGTGAAGGAATAAGATATGAAATTCTTGGGTGAACCATATGACACCGATGTTATCAAAGTTGCAAAAGGTAAGGTGGTCATTATTGAAGAGCGGTGCAAAGGTTGCGGGTATTGCATAGAGTTCTGCCCGCGATCCGTATTGGCCTTTTCAAAGGGATTTAATAAAAAGGGATATCACCTCCCTTTTGCCCAGAAACCGGATGAGTGTGTAAACTGCCATTATTGCGAGATTATCTGCCCGGAGTTTGCTATTTTTTCAGAGGTGCATACTATAACCAAACTTTAATTATGAGAAGATATGAGACTAGCAGTTCTAACAGGGGAACATTATATAACAGGCGATGAGGCGTGTGCCGAGGGGGCGCTGGCAGCAGGATGCACGTTTTTTGGCGGGTATCCTATCACCCCTGCAACAGAGATCGCTGAACACATGTCTAAATGCCTGCCTGAGATAGGGGGCACCTTCATCCAGATGGAGGATGAAATCGCCGCAATGGCGTCCATTCTAGGCGCATCATGGGCAGGTGTTAAAAGCATGACCTCCACCTCAGGGCCTGGTTTCAGCCTTATGATGGAAAATATAGGCCTGGCTGTATGCACTGAAACCCCCTGTGTTGTTGTTAATGTGCAGCGGGGAGGCCCCTCTACCGGACTACCAACAATGGGCGCCCAGGGGGATATGATGCAGGCACGCTGGGGTTCACATGGCCATTATGAAATAATCGCCCTTGCAGCATCATCTGCCCAGGAGATGTTCAGCCAGACCATTACAGCATTTAACCTGGCCGAAAAATACCGCACCCCTGTGATTTTATTGGCCGACGAGGTAATAGGGCACATGAGCGAAAAGGTGATAATCCCCGAGGCCTCTGAGATAAAAACAGTATCAAGGCCAAAACCACAGGGCGAAAAAGAGGGGTTCAGGCCTTTTCAACCCGGAGAAAATGGTGTTGCGCCGATGCCATCAGCCGGTGACGGATACAAGATACATGTTACAGGCCTTACGCATGACGAAAGGGGTTACCCTGTGATGACAGTTGAGGCACAGGCCCAGATGGTGGAGCGTATTGTAAAAAAAATACAGAACAACAGGGATGACATTATCAAGACAGAGTCATATTCGCTTGATGATGCGGAGATTATCCTTGTGTCATACGGCATATCAGCAAGGACAAGTCTCGCAGCCATGAATCAGGCCAGGGCGCTCGGCATGAAGGTCGGTTTTTTAAAGCTGCTCACCATATGGCCATTTGCAGAGGAAAAGGTGCGGGCACTCGCAACAAAGGCAAGGGCATTTATTACTGTTGAGATCAACTATGGTCAGATACACCTTGAGGTAATGCGAAGCGTTGCGGGCAAGGCTGAATGTCATCTGGTAGGCCATGCAGGGGGTACTGTAATAACCCCTGAACAGGTACTTGAAAGGATAAAGGAGCTCTATTGATGGCAGCAGATATACAGGCTTCTCAGTCAGAAATAGTCCACCCGCTTGATCATCTGATCAGGACTGACAGGATCCCGCATATCTGGTGCCCGGGGTGCGGTATAGGTACGGTCTTTTCTGCCTGCCTTAAGGCAATGATCTCAAGCCGTATTGATCTGGAAAAGACCTGCATGGTGTCAGGTATCGGGTGCACTGGCCGCGCCGCAGGCTATCTGAACCTTGATTCATTTCATACCACTCATGGGAGGGCTATCCCCTTTGCTACCGGGCTCAAGCTTGCGAACCCTGAACTAAACGTAATCGTTTTCAGCGGGGATGGCGATCTTTTTGCCATAGGCGGTAACCATTTTATACATGGCGCACGCCGCAATGTGGATATGACAGTGATCTGCGTAAATAATTTTATCTATGGCATGACCGGAGGCCAGGTTGGCGCAACAACACCTGTTAAGGCAAAGACCACCACCACCCCGGTTGGAAACCCTGATGCCCCTTTTAATCTGCCTCTTCTGGCATGGGCGTCCGGCGCTAACTATGTGGCACGATGGACAATGCTCCACATACGTAAACTTACTGCCTGCATAGAAAAGGCCCTTACCCGGAAAGGGTTCTCATTTATCGAGGTGCTTGCCCCATGCCCTACTAACTATGGCCGAAAAAACAAGGAAAACTCCCTGGAAACACTCAGACTCTATCGCGATAAGACAATAATAAAGAATAATGTGGACCCTTCAGAGCTGGATATGGATTTTGAAAAGGGGATTATTCTTGGTGAATTTGTGAGCAGGGAGCGTCCTACCTGCATAGAAAATTATGACAGGACATGCAGGATACCTTAACTCAGGAAGATAGTAATGCAGAAAAAGATAATCATCACAGGTTTTGGCGGGCAGGGAGTTATTCTGGCCGGACGTATTGTGGGCAAGGCCGCTGCGATTTTTGACAAGCTTGAGAGTTCGCTGGTTCAGTCATACGGGCCTGAGTCAAGGGGTGGCGCATGCAGTGTGCAGGTGACCATAGCTGATGAGCAGATACATTACCCCTATATTAATGTCCCAGATATACTGGTCTGCATGTCACAGGCTGGATATGACAAATACAGGGATATAATTACTGAAGATACAATCCTTATAATAGATCAGGCTCTTATAAAACTTAATACGCCTTTTGATTGCTATGCCATCCCGGCGACAAGGCTGGCAGAAGAGATGGGCCTTAAAATGATGGCAAATATCATTATGGTAGGATTTCTGATTGGTATTACAGGAGCTGTGTCACTTGAATCCGCAAAAAATACGGTCTCAGAATCAGTGCCTAGAAAGACAGTTGATATCAATTTAAAGGCATTTAACCGGGGGTATGAGTATGCGCTGGATACACTGAAGAGTTGCAGAAAAAAGGCCATCAGTGACACTGGAGTTGTTCAGTGAAGTGCCCCAAAAACAGACTGCACAATCGTAACGTCTGCCTGTCTCACTAATTAAGATACGGCACAGCCAGCAGGGTTTTAAATCGTAAACCTTGAAAAATAAGGGTATTTGATGTAAAGGTGAACTGGTAATATGTCCTTTTGATTAAAGCTAAAAGAGGCTTTAGCTTATGGAGACGCCAGTGGAAAAGAGACTCCCGGGATTACTTGTAGGCAGCTATGGTTTTGCAAGTTTCGCCTTTACCCTGATGATGAGTCTGGCGATTCAGTATTATGCCATGTTTCTTACCGATGTCGCCATGATAGCAGCGGGCCACGTCGCCCTTATCATGTTTTTTACCCACATTGTGGATGTTGTTTCAATACCGGTTTCCGGCAGCATAATACAGCGGACACAATTTCGATGGGGGCAGTTCAGGACATGGATTTTGTTCCCCCCTGTGATAACCTGTATATTTTTCACGCTTACCTTTACAAATCTCCCCTTGAGCTATGGTGCGAAAATAGTCTATCTGAGCCTGGTATATATCATAGCCCATATCAGCCTCAATTTTGCCTATAATGCCCATCTGGGTCTGATTTCTGTTCTGGCAAAGGGCAGCACTGACAGATTGCGCCTCTCAACAAGGAATTATCAGTTCCGCATGGGAAGCCAGATAATATATGCCTATTTTGTGCTTACTCTCCTCTACAAACTTAGCGCAAACAGCAAAACATGGGGATATTTTTTTACTGTAGCCATTCTGGCTGTGATGCAGGTCTTTGGATACTGGTTTCTTTCTTATCAGGTTAGGGATTATGACAGGTATGATCCTGATAAAAATATAGATCCATCCAGGCGCTGGACTAATCTTGAAATGGTTAAACAGATTATAGTCAACAGGCCACTTTTAACAATCCTGTGTGCAGATATCTTTATCAATATCGGGGTCTACAGCCTCCAGACCCTTGCTGTATATTACTTCAAGTATGCAGCTCAGAATGAGCTGTTAATGAAACCATATTCTCTCTCATTATCCCTTGCAGTATTTGCGAGCGCATTCATAGCCCCCCAAATAGTCAGCATACTGGGCAAGAAAAATACCTATCTATTTGCCGGGGCATGCGGGACAATCGGGTACATTATCCTGCGAATGTTCGGGTTATATCATCCCTATGCATTCATTGCCATTATAGTGGTTTCAATCCTGGGGGCCGGGACGGTTCACCCCATACGCCAGGCAATGTATATGGATGCAGCGGAATATGGGTTTTATAAGACCGGTAAGGATGCAAGCGCCTTTATAATGTCTATGATGACTTTGCCCGGTAAGGCTGCAACTGCCGTTGCCAGCACAATGGCAACTGCAGGACTTGGATATATCGGTTATGTGCCAAATATTGAGCCGGGGGAGGAGTTTTTGCAGGGGCTGATGAATATCATATGCTATATACCCTCAGGCGCGGGCCTTACGGCCTTTCTTATAATACTGCTCCTGTACCCTCTTACTAATGAGAGGATTGCCTTTATCATGGAGACAAACGCAAAAAAGAGGGCTGCAATCTAAGATAGAAGACATCTATATCATCATCTCTTTTGTAAAAGTGTAGTTGCCTGAGATTTTTACAGTGTCAGGTAATCTGCCATTTATAACCGATTCATAGATCGCCTCAGCCAGGTTTATATTAATTACCTTCCTGAGACCTGTATAAGATGTTGTCAGGCGTGGATTTATCTCAATTATCTTATACCCTTCATTACTCTTTATCAGATCAATTCCAAAATACCCTTTCAGGCCCGGAATGACCTCAATTACTTTTTGAGTGATATTATGCAGCTCATCTCCATTTTTTGGTGGCGGCATTATCTCTCCACCCGAGTATCTGAAAGGCATCCCTTCATTTATATGCTGGCGGTTCAAACTCAGAATAACATATTCTTTTCCGGTTGAGAGGATTGAAGCACTCAGGTGTTCCCCTTTTATATATTCCTGTATAAGCGCTCTGTCATTATAGGTTGTATTATTGGGAAGAATGGTGCGCAGCATGTTCATGTCTTTTACAAGGTTAACACCTTCACACCCTACACCATCAACAGGTTTTATGATTAGAGGGAAATGGATACCCCTGGCAATCTCAAGGGCGTCTGATCTGGTTGTAGAAACGGATTGGACACCCGTCTCTACGATGGTTGTTATTGGCACAGGCAGTCCTGCATCGGAGAGAATTTTATGGCATTCCCATTTATCTCCTGTGACACAGATTGCATTGATATCACAACCTAATGGTACCGCATTATTTTCTTTCATCAGCCCATTTAAATCTGCGAGGATACCATTGCTTTCAGGCGCAATTATAATGGTAAAATCACATTCTTTGGCAAGCGATGAA
>JAFGFM010000176.1 GCA_016931115.1 Deltaproteobacteria bacterium
GTGAGCTTTGTGACTTTGTGTGAGAAATGATTTTTCGTCTTGAATTATGAATAGATGTTTTTCTCAGGGATCTTTATCTTATATCCCCTACCAAGTAATATGTTTTCGGTACAATATTTTCGTTAACTTGACGCCAATGCGCCTCGGGCGGGATCAGCTAACTCTTTATTTTGAATCCCTTCTGCTGAATGCTGAACGCTGATGGCTGACCGCTCGAATCCAAAAACGACAGTATTTGGATGGACACTAACTAATAATAAGCAATATGCACGCTAATACGCAAATAACACTCTTTCATCTCAATCCCCTCAAGGGAGAGATTGATCTCTGTCCCGTCACTGACATTCGCCGGCATGCTCAGGGCAAATCTTTTTACAGTTGATATCCTCCCGAACCCGTCACAAAGCGGGCAATAGAGCCCTTCCCGGAACCCTGACCTTGAACAGACAGGGCATGGCGCCATAACCGGAACCGAAATGGGATAAAGCCCTCCTGATGAAGAATAAAAAAAGAATGGGGTCACAACCTGGTGGCCCCATCCCTCTTGCATCTATTATGCTGCCTTGATTGCTATTTTTCTTGGTTTTGCCGCCTCAACCTTTGGCAGGGTCAGCCTTAACACACCGTCTGTCATCTTTGCCTCAATCTTTGACTGATCAATTATCTCTGATAGATTAAACTGCCTGTAATACTTGCCTGTCCTGTATTCTGTAAAGAGTTCCAGCTCATTTTGCCCTTCAGGTTTTTTAACGTCACCATCCAGAGTGAGGATATTCTCTTTCAGATCAATATTAAGGTCCTCTGCCTTTACACCGGGCATATCAGCAAGCAGGGTCAATCCCTTTTCTGTTTCAAATATGTCTACATCGGGAGTAAAGACAAGCCCTGGCTTTGTCTGTTCAGTCATGTTTGATACCTCAGCCTTTTCCTTAGCCTGCAAGGCCTTTGCTTCTGATTCTGTCATGATTTTCTCCTCCTTTCTGTTCATTTATTTTATAGTTATCTGCCGCGGTTTTGCCGCCTCTGATTTGGGCAGCCTTATTGAAAGCACACCATCCACATTTGATGCCTCAGCCTTTTCAACATCAACCTGCCCGGGCAGATTCAGTATCCTGTTAAACTTACCGGATTCCCTCTCGCGCCTGTGGTACTTTGCGTTTTTATCTTCATTAACAATCTTTCTTTCACCAGAGATGGTTACGCTGTCTCCTGTGACTGAAAGCTCAATCTCATCGGCCTTCATACCAGGAAGTTCAGCCCGGATAAAATAGGCATCCTTATCCTCTGTCAGATTAATAAGGGGAAATACACCTGCCCCGCGCACAACACCCCTTGAAAATCCGTCTGTCAAAAGATCCATCTCCCTTCTAATCCTGTTAAGTTCATCAAATGGGCTCCAGTTGTTTAATGTCCTCAAGTTTGGGTCTCGTCTTAAAAATAACATGGCTAAATCCTCCTTTCATAATTTTTACTTAATTTTATTGCTTTGCTTTAATATTTTCTTCATAAAATACAGTTATAGAGCATCACCTTAACTATTTTAATGTGTATTATCAATATGATACCTGCTTTTTACGGGCAAAATATAAGCATGGTAAATTTTGTAGTCAAGGGGTAATCATAAATTTTTTAAGGATCGATATTGATTTTTTAAGAGGGAATAAATTGACTCAATGGCTGCATACGATTAGAATGCAGACCCTGATCAAACGAACCTAGTGAATAAATAATAAGGAGGAGTTAAAGATGGATGATCGCCAGAAATGGACACATGTAACCAGACGCGGTTTTTTCAAGACAACAGCAGTGGCAGGGGTGGCAGCAGCATTTCCTGTTTCTATCTTAGCAGGTGAAAAGGTAATAAGCATAGGCGGGGTAAAACCCAGTCCTTCAGGCAAAAAAAGAAATATTCTTTTTGTAAGTGAAGCCCCTGAGAGATTCGAAAAGGTTCTCGGGTTAATTAAATCAATCAGTGAATATGATATAAATCTGATCCAGCTGAAAACCGACTTTAAAAATCTAGATGACATCCTGAAATCAATAAAAGAAAAGGATGCGGATATTTGCTTTTTTACACTCCCAGGTATGGGCATGTCCTCCAGAAAAATAGCAGAGGGAATAGGTCATCTGGATGTCCCTGTTATTATTCTCGCAGGCACTCCCGAGCTGATAATGTGGGAGACAGATCTTGTTGCCTCTTTCCGCATAAAGGGGACAAATGCCCTTGTTGCTAATTCGCCGGAGCATGTTGTTGAGCTGATAAAGATACTTTCAGCACCAAGACCGCTTGAAAACAAGAAGGCCCTGGTATTCAGTAAGCCGTTTGGGTCAACAAGCATCCCATCTCCGAACCTGAATGAGGAATATGTTTATAGCCAGACGGGCGCCAGGATAACTCACCGGCCAATAGATGACCTGAAAACGCTTATAAAAGAGGTTGATGAATCTGCCGCCAGAAAAGAGATGGAAAGATGGAAGAGCGGCGCAAAAAAGATAATCGATGTTTCGGATGAGATGCTTCTTCACAGTTCAAGGATCTCTATTCTCTTAAAGAATCTTATTGAGAAGGAAAATCTGTCAGCCGTTTCTGTGGACTGCCTAAATTTTTCATTTGGCGCTGATGCAACCATCCCCCTTCCATGCCTTTCATTTACAAGTCTCAGGGATGAAGGCATAACCGCTGCATGCGAAGCTGATATATGCATGCTGCTAACATCAATGCTGTTACAGGAGGTTACCAAACGGCCATCCTTCCAGAGCAATGTATCATCGGTAGACATCAAGAACTCAACCACAATACTTCGTCACTGTGTGGCGCCCACAAAGATATATGGCGCTGACGCACCGCAGCAGCCCTATAACCTGAGGGATTATCATGGCCTGGGTAAGGGAGGCACATGTGAGATTGAATATCCGGTAGGTCTTGATGTAACCATTGGCGCTTTCAGCAAGGACCTTAAAAATTTTGCAATATGGCCCGGCAGGATCAAGGATATGGTAGACGACAGGGCAACACCTTCATTCAAGAATGCCCCGCCTGAATACAGCAAGATGCGCAAATTCTGCACCAATATGGCAGAGATAAAAGTAAAGGATGTTAAAGGTTTTATGCAGAATATTATGGGTATTCATCATAATATGATAGCAGGTAGTTTTGGCAAAGAGATATCGAATGCCCTGGTGCGGATGAATGTTAACGCTATTACACCGCCTGATCTGACAGCGCCGGAGGCATAAACATCTAACCTGAACAACCTTTAACGCGACTTAACATGGAGGTTTTATGAAATTCGATTCATCAAGAAGGAGTTTTTTAAAAACCGGCGTTGTTCTGTCAGCAGCAGGCCTCACATCAGCTAATAGTGTACAGGTTTTTTCCGATACTGTTAACGATGCGGGGTACAGGATTTTAGGGAAAACAGGTTTAAAGGTCTCAAGTGTAGGGTCAGGTGTGGGTATTGAGCCTGACCCTAATGTTATAAAGAGGGCAATTGATCTGGGGGTGAATTATTTTGATACTGCCAGGGGCTATGGGAATGGTAAAAGCGAACAGGTTACAGGTAAGGCCCTCAAGGGCAAGAGAGACAGGGTAATACTTGCAACAAAGACAGATGGAAGAACAAAGGCAGAGATACTAAAAGACGTTGATGAGAGCCTCAAGGCGTTGCAAACGGATTATGTTGATATCTTTCACCTCCATTCAAGGGATACACCTGATACAATAACAGATGAAGCGGTTGATGCCTGCGGAACAATAAAGAAACAGGGTAAGGCCAGGTTTATTGGCGCAAGCTCCCATGATATTGCCGCTGTTGTGGATAAAATAATCAAGACAGGAAAATTTGATGTTGTTCAGACCACATACAGCTATGCCATAGGAGGTGCGCCATTAAGGCAGCAGGCCATTTCAAGGTTGTATGCAGCGGGTATTGGTGTGGTAGCCATGAAGGTTATTATCGCAGTGGCCGGGTTTGTACCAAGGGATGTCACATTACCCAAAGAAGGCCCTCTTGCTGCTATAAAGTGGGTGCTACTGAATCCGGCAATATCCACAACTGTTCCATATGTAAAAAATATTAACGAGCTTGAGATGAATGTAAGGGCAATGAGAGAGCCTTATACTTATCAGGATGAAAAGAAGCTCTACACCAGAAACGAGGATATCCGCCCCTACTACTGCCGCATGTGCTATGAATGCAAGGGCAAATGCCCGAATGGACTGCCTGTTACAGACATGTTGAGGTATCTGGCGTATAATGACTTTGGCGGAAACATCCATCAGGCACAGGCAAATTTCAGAAACCTGCCTGATAATGTCAAAGGGATTAAGTGTAGTGATTGCTCTTCCTGTGCAATTAAATGCCCGAATGGGGTTGATGTGCAAAACAGATTAATAAGAGCACAGGAGATTTTGGCTTAGTATCCATCCAGAAAAAGGTCATTCCCGGATGAAGCCTTCAGCTTTTAGCTTTCAGCCTGCTTCTATTCCCTCGGGGGGTCGCCATCATAACCCCCTGATGGATTAAGAAAAATCTTACCCGGTTCGCCGGGTAAAGGCAGTAACCAGTCAGGGCTGCTTTTGGGATAAAGCAGCCTTGCCTGCCACTGTATGGCAAAGTCCTCTGCCTTCACATCAGGATATTTTTTATAGATACGCTCTACCAGCTCTTCTGCTGATTTTGCAGTGCTGTAAACCTCCTCGTAATTATCAAGGTAGTTTATAGACCAGTCAGCACACTCTGTATATTTACTGTGTATATCTTTCTGAACCGCCTCCATGATCCTGATCTTTTCCTCATCACAATGGCCGGGGATGATTATCCTGGCCTCAAACTCCTTTAGCCTCGCTATATCCTTTCGCCAGATGACCCTGCGGGCCACATTGCTTTCAATAGGCCAGAGGTGGCAGTCATGAAAGGCTATATCTGTCGCACACAAAACACCGATAGATGGCACCCATACAGCGGAATTATTTATACTATCTCCTTCCCAGCCGTCCGAAAATATGATCTCTTCACCTTCAAGCTCAAGCCTGGGTTCGTCAAGTGGCGTTGGTATTGTTGTGGTCTTTGGTATTTCACCGGGCCCGAAACGGTCGATTGCCCACATGTCAACCTTGTCACTTGATGTCGCCTTTATATCCTTTATCACACTGGGAAGGGCAACAATCTTTGCGTAAGGAAAGGCAAATTTAAGTACAGCAAGCCCGAAATGGTGATCCGGATGAAAGTGGGAGACATAGATATGAGTCAGTCTTTTTCTCATGGAGAGGATTTCAGCAGCAAGCCTGTGCGCATCACTCATTATCTGTGATGCATCTATCAGAATGGCATCCTGCTCCCCGTAAAAAAGGGTGGAATTGCTGTTAAAACCAAGATAACTGTGGAGAAACACCCTGAATTTAATGGCCATATGTCACCCCTTTAATTACCTGATGTTGATTGGATGATTAATATTTACCATTTTTTACATGTCTGATCAATTGTGTTTTCTTATGTGGATAATAAATCAAAAATTCAAAATTATTAACCAGCAAATTTTTATTTGACATTTTATTTATTGATATAGATAATTAGTGTCATATTTGACTAGTACATTATAGCAATAGGTCACTGATATCAAAAAGGAGGAGATACTCTATGATAGATTTTAAATTAGATCCAAAGAGCGGAGTACCATTTTACAAACAGATAATAGATCAGATAAGGTACGGTATAGCAACTGGGACACTGGAGGTTGGTGAGCAACTTCCAACAGTAAGGTCTCTTGCTGTACAGCTTCAGGTAAACCTCAATACTGTAAGCAAGGCCTACAGGGAA
>JAFGFM010000177.1 GCA_016931115.1 Deltaproteobacteria bacterium
CTGGTTTGATAGGCCCATCGCTCTCCACGGATATCAAATTTGCGTTTTACACCTGCATCATCCGTTAAGCTAAATTCAGTCATCCAGTCAGGTTCATAATAGTCAATCTTTCCATTTTCCGGTTCGCCTGGCCCCTGCGGCATTGGAGGGGATTCTTTGGCATGAATTTCTGTGAAGGTGGTAAAAAGGGATAAAGAGATGACAGACAGAACAAAAAACAGGGTCATTCGCCAAAAAGATATCATGATGCTCCTCCAACTGTTCCAAGAATGAGGAATATCCCTCAGAGCAGTATTTTAAAAATTAGACACATAAAATAAAACTGTTGGAAGCGAATTTATAATTAACTAAAAAGCCTGTTCATCAGGCTGTTGAATACGATATTTAATTCCGCCCTTTTCCCCTACTGAAAGTTCAATTGTTTTTACATGATCATCCGGGCCAAACTTCCATATTTCAGTTTGTTCGTTTGAAATAATCACCTTTTTTTCAAGAACTTTATCCTCATACTGTTTTCTATAGCATACGAGGGTGACTTCGGAATCAGGACCATCCTGGTAGTCACCGGTGACTGTAACTGTCAATGTTTTTTCCGGATCTGTTGTAATTCCCTTGAGCTCCTTTTCAATCAGGTACCCCTCTTCAATTTTTTCATCTTTTCCAAAGGAAAACGGGTCTGGTTTATTCACGACCCTGGCAAAAATCGTTCCGGCATCCGCCCGGATAATAACCCGTTCAACCTTTTTATTCTTATCAATCTCAATTTTTCTTAGCCGCCCTTTTTCAGGATATCCTTTCATGACCGGCTTGATCTCATCCGCATTTTTTCCGGCAGGGATAGCCCAATATTTACAGACACCATCATTTGAAAGATATTCAAAAATAATCTGAACTGGCCGATCTGGGTCTGTGTTAACATGAATCTCCCCTCCACCAGTAATGCGGCGGCCCCATGGTGAAGCCCCTTCTAGTATACTGGTAACAGCAGGCGGTTTATTTTTTTCTTTTTTATCGGAGTTCCTTTTCAATAAGCCTGAAGGCAGTAAAAACATCCCTGCATCCACCGTTTCTATCCTGATATTGCTCAATTCCAGTTTCGTATCTCCGATATTGGTCTTGGCCTTGACCGCACCATCATCGCGACCGCTGACAATATGGGCTTTGATTGGAAAGGACTGCAGATCTTTTGCGTACCAGACATCAGCCAGTTTAAAGTCCTGGTCGTAATAGGCATAATGCCGGCAGAGAAAACCCGAAAGCGTTTCTTCTCCTATCATCTTCTTCTGAGCAGTTTTTTCCAAATTTTTAACAGTCTGAAAAGGGTCTGCTGCATAGGCCTGAAAAGTAAAATTCTCAAACTCTTCATATCCTTCTGACTGTGCTGGAAAAACGATTGTTTTTCCTTTTTGAAGATCAACGATAACTGTAAGAATGTCCTCCTTCGTGGAACCTGCAGGACTGAGATCCAACCTGTAACGATCACCTGAAAGAACTATCTGCCCTATAAGATCATTATTGAAAATTTTTTGTGTGATATTCGTTTTAAAATCAAGGCACAATGCTGATAATGGAATCAAAGAGATGAGCAAAAAAGTCATAAAACCAGAAAAGAAAACTTTCAACACTTCAGAATTATTTTCATGCATGAAGCCCCCCCACTCTTTTGGATTGATATTGTTAAAAATATCACAAATGAAAAAACAAGTGTCAAGCTATTTAAATCGCTTTTCTTAGTGCCTTCGTGACTTTGTGGCAGATATATCAATTGACTCGGAATACAGAATAAGGATAATTAATATAAAATAGATATTTTTCCCTTTTCAGGTTTCAAAGGAGTTTTATTTCTTGAACAATACTATTACACCATCACCGGACACCATCTGGAACCGCAATTTTATATGCATATTAATGACATCCTTTATGCTGGGCATTGCCCACTTTTCAGTAAACCCGCTTGTGGCCTCCTATGCCCTTCATCTGGGGGCCACTGCCTATGTAATGGGGCTGCTCTCCGGCCTCTTTTTTGGCGTAGCGCTTGCCATGAGACCTGTTTCAGGCCCTGTGCTCACAATATTTGACAAGCGTAAACTGATGATACTGGTATTTGCTATCGGCGGTGTTGTTAATATCGGTTATGCCATATTTGACACTATATCCGCCTTTATTGTTTGCAGGCTAATCCACGGTCTGCAATATGCACTTGTAGGTTCCCTTACAATGACCCTTGCAGGTGAGAACCTGCCAAGAGAAAAACTGGCCTCCGGCATGGGGATATACGGCCTGAGCGGATCATTATCCATGGCTATTGCCCCCTCCATAGGGATGTATTTCCTCAATTTCGGGACAAACCTCAGGGATGAAAGTTTTGGTTTCACCTGTGTTTTTCTATCTACAATGATAATACTTTTTCTGGGCATTATTCCGGCCTATTGCCTAAAACCGGATAAAAAGACAAAAGAAGAGATTTCAAGCACAGGTGCATGGTACAAAAATATCGCCTCAGTGCATACAATACCCATCGCCATAGTCATGTTTTTTATTTTTATCGGCTGGTCTCTTTATAATGTGTACATTGTTGAGTATGCCAAAGAGCTTGGGATTGCAGGTATAAGCGCATTTTTTACTGTGCTTGCAATAGCTCTCATGATCATACGGCCATTCAGCGGATGGATAACAGACAGGCTCGGTCTGGCAAAGGTTTTGCCACCTGCCCTTATTCTGTTTGCTGCATCATTTATTATAATCGGCACAGGAAGAACAATCGGGCAATTGCTTTTAGGGGGTGTCATTGCGGCCATAGGTTTCGGCTCATTCCAGCCTGCCCTCTATTCCATGTGCATACTCTCTGAAACACCCTTAAAGCGAAGTGTAGCAAGCAATACCCTTTATATCGGTATTGATCTCGGACTATTCATTGGGCCGCTTTTTGGCAGTGTTGTGTATGAGATGTATGATTACTCCACCATGTTCAAGACAGGCGCATTCATCGCAATCATGGCCCTGATAGTTTTTATCATGCTGCTCCCGGCCTATTACCGCAGGCGCAGGGTGCTTGAGGGAATTGAAACAGCCACATGATTAATAAATTGCATGAAGCCCTTTTAACCATCCTGGGGTATCAAACCCGGTATTTTATGATGATACAGGAGTAAGGAATGAAGAAACTGGTGACCGTTTATTTTTTGATATTGCTGATACTGGTTCCAATACCGGGAATGGCTGATGATAGGTGCGACCGGATCAGTATAGAAATGGAATCTGTATTGAACCAGATTAATGAATTGAACGAACAGTTTACCTCCAGGATCACCAAGGGTGAAACGATCTCTGATGCAGAAGGAAAACAGCACACCCAGAAAATGAAGGCCCTTACTGACAAGAATGCTTCCCTTAGTAAAAAATGGACAGAGTGCATGGGCATGCCCACCACTCAAGAAGAAGCCGCAAAAGTGGAAGCACAACAGCTCGAAGATATGAACCAGGCCATGAAAACTTTTGAATCCAATGTCCGGGAAGCCGGTGTGAATGAGGCCATGATGGGTGCCTCTGGTGGCGCCGGGCAGGTTGTAATGCCTCCGCTCCAGGAACCTGTGTTTACACCCCAGCCTGATGCATCAGGAGGGCTACCAGGAAATGGCTCAGGCAGGACCCCGGAGCAAAGGGCATTGGCTGTTGCAGCAGTTAATGCTGAACTTGATCGAATGCCATTGATCCTGCCCAAAAAAGAAAATGCCCCTGATAAAACAGCTATCCTGAAAATAGCAAAAGACCGCAATACTGAGTCCAGCAAACAATTACAGTCGGACGATCTCTTTGCCTATACCACTGCCATAAACTGGGAGCCTGATTTTAAAGGTCTGTCACCAAATCCTGACAAGGCTAAAAAATATTCGATTGTTGTATCTTCTGCTACCAATTATTTTGATAAACCGCATTTTATCATTGCCTTTGCATCTGCTGTCTTTTCCCTTGACCCAAAGAGCACGACTAATGCAAATAATTTTGCCTCAGCCATTATTACAGCAGGTGAAAGGCTGAGCCATGATAAAACCAGTACCAGGGAAATTGCCACCTTCAGCAGGGATGCCGAGGCGTGCTTTTTATATGCAATTGCTATTTCAATGAAAGAGGATGCCTGGACCGATGAAAGCATTACTTCAATCATCAACCTGGGAAACCTTTACATCGATATGGGCAGACTAGAAGAGGCACGTTCTCTCTTCAGTATCGCCCGCAAACAGAGCCAATTTTCATGGGATGCAGCGCTTGGCATGGCTGCCTATTTTTATGCCGTGGGAAAACCCGATAAGGCCATTGCCATACTTGAGGATGACAATCTTGATAAGCCTGTTTCATTACAGGTAGCAAAAAAGGCTGCAAAGGCACTTGAAAAAAGTGAAGATGTTCCGCTTGAATCACCGGACGCGGTTTATGAAGCGAATATTAAAGCCATCAATTCAGAACCCATTATAACTGCTGCTGATTTCATGTCCCAGATTGACCAGAACGCCCGCAATAAATTGCGGTATTTTATTGAAAACCTTCCGTCCAAAGGGAGCTTTAAAGCCCCTCCTATTAAGACATTAACCCAGTTTGCTTCGCTAAAGGCCATATCAGCGCCGCCGGGTGTTAGTGCTTTAAAGGATTTCAGGGAAATGCTCCAGATCTATTCCATGTCTTCATATGCTGCCATGGGCAGCGAACAGTTGAAAATGCTTACCGGGCTGGGGCTGGATGTGGATATGGGTGTTGACCTGGACGATGTAGCCCGGCATCCTGAAAAATACATAAACTCTAAAAATAAATCAAAAGTGAAGGTAGATAAGACTAAGCTTCTGGCAAATATAGAAGAATGGAAAAAAATGGCTAAAGGATCTGAAACAGGCCTTGCTGCAGGGAAGACTGATGGAATCCTGGGCCTTGTTGCTAATACTGACCCATCATTCAATATCCTTCGGATGGACCCCAATAACTATGCAGACCCCATGAACATCATCATCCAGAAGTATAATTTTGCCGTGTATAATCGTAAAAGCAATCTCTACAACGGCTATTTATATTCGGTCAATAAGCGGATGTATAATGCCATGAAGGAAATCATCGCACAGTACGAGCGGAAGATAGAAGATGCCGGAAAAATCCGATCTGCCCAACTGGCTGATTTTCAGAAACGAAAGGACGCTGCTTTCAAGGCTGCCACAAAGGCTGGCAGGATATTTCCCGAGGTAGAATGGCTGCTACAGGAGCACAATATTCATGTGGCCTACTTCAATTCATGCAATAATGCTGCTGAAACCGCATTCGGGTCTGCCACCAATGTTACCACCGTGGCCTATATGCAAAAAATCAAACCCACTGCAGAAGCCTATTATTATGATGTGATCCGACATGTAGCCCTTATCTCTGACCCGGATGTGCGCAACCGCAAAGAGGCCGAACTCAGAAAGTCCATTTACTCCGCCCTGGTCTATGCCTTGGGTAACGTTGCCACAGCACATGGCTCGTTTAAATATCATAATGAATGGGAATGTGAGTGTGATATTGCAAACCTTCTGGCCCTGCGGGAAGCTGAGCAGGAAGCCCTCAGGGTAGAGGAAAATGAACGAATCCAGCACAACATGAATGCAAAAAAGGTTTTTGATTCAGGTGAGATCCCGGAATCTTCACCCCTGTTTAAAAAGCTGGACGCATACGGGTTTGATTTTAACTATATCTTCTTTAAGGGCAGGATGTCCTGTGCCCGCACCGTGGTCAATTTCAACTTCAACCTGCCGGGATTACCGGAAATATTTGCATCCAGATCCACAAGTGAATTCACGGGTGCCGCCACCTATAAAGGTGGCATTAAAATACTGGTCGGGGCTGAGCAGGGGAATGTCAAGGCCGGTGCCTATTTTAACCTGAGTTCTTCGGTTTCCTTAGACGGCCAGGGCGTGATCAAGGATTATTCTGTCACCGCAGGAACAGGGTTAACTGTTTCTGCCAAAGGCACCACAGCCGCTGTTGGCGGGGAGCTTACATTCGGCCCAAATGGCCTTAAGGATTCGGATTTTTCAGCAGGGATAAGCAAGGATTTCAGCAATGGAAACGGTGCATCAGGAAATGTGTCCTTTGAGGCATCAACAAAACGAGGCTGCTCCATCTCCGGTAAAGTGGAGCAGACCATGGAATCGGCCAGAGACTTTATTGATAAGAGCAAGGAAGGGGCTGTTGGTAAGGATATGGCAGGTATGATTCCAACAGACGATTTAACCAAAAAAGAGCTCTGGTCCGGCAAGTTCACATTCTAATTACCGGCAATAATTATATCTGCAGGGATTTCAAACTTTTCAGCCGGAATTTGCGGGTTTTCTTCAAATTCTTCTGCTGTAAGCTTCATTTTCATAGCTCCCATGTCAGTATCAATTTTCAATGCAACCCCTTTATATACCAGGAAGCTGCCTTTCAACTGCATTTTTGTATAGTCGATACTGATCCTGTCACAGACCCTGCCCAGAAAGGTTTCAGTGCCTTCTTTTTTCAGGTTCATCTCTTTTTCCATTTCTCTGGAAAGATTGCTGAAATCAATATTGGTATTATTCCTGGAATTTACGGGAACCTTTGTTCCGGTTTTATTGGCCATATCAAGAGTATAGGTATAACCATCCCGTGTAATAGTAACGTTATGGAGTTTGGTGCCCATCATTTCCATTACCATATCAGTGACTTCTTTTTTTCCATAGTCGTCAAAGGATAAGGTCTGCTGTGCATCCATACCCATGGTTTGTGTTTTGTATACAACGATACCTGATTTAAATTCGTATTTGCCTTTTGCGGTTTCAACTGCAGGTTCAGCCTGAGTAACCGGTTCGGCCTTAGCGGCAATTTCAGCCCCGGGCTTAACTTCAGGCGCTTTATTGTCGCCCGCTTTATTACTGGCATCCTGATTCTGGCATGAAGCCAGAAATAATAAACACATCAGCATTGCAAAAACACTTTTCTTCACAGGATAAAAATTTGAATATTTGTTCATTGTTTTCCCCTTATTTTTTTTGTATCAATTGAGTTAATTCTTCAATGTTTAAATTATTTTCAACCAGATCTGCATAATTAAGATGACCATTATTTTTAAAATATTCATCCTCCGAGTCTTTCTGATCATCCTGATTCAGATTACCATGCCCGAACTCGCTGTATCTCATGACAATAAACTGAACCGCTGATGGCGGCAGTGTCCTGTCCCAGTATTCCCGGTTGAACCTCATCATCTGGAGACCATCCCCTTTACCGTTGACCTTCAGTATCCCATCATCACTGCCGTAACAGGCAGGGGCATTCAATTCATCCTCACTCATTTTATCCACAAGGGGTTTTATAAAATCATATAGCCCCTTATTTTCCGGATCAGCCTTGTAGAATTCAAGCTTTGCAGTAACAACCTCTCTGACTGTAACCGGCAGCCACATTGGCGGACGCTCCGGGTTAAAAACCACCAGGGTACCGCATGTGCGGGCCTCACAATCAAAGTATCGAACACCAGGGGCTATTTCCTTAACCAGGGGAAAGACCTGAAACAATTCGGTCAATAAAGATTCTTCCTTCCCTTCCTTTAACATGCCGCCATGACCGGTTTCAGTATTGTTAATATCAAGGGACCAGCAGGGTGGCTCAACGGTCCATTTGGCGTCTATCCCGTTTTCTTTGAGGAACAGCTGGAAATCAAATCTGAGCTCACCCCTGAGCCCATAACTGGCTGGATGCTTTTTGTAATCATCATCATATTGCCCGAACAGGGTTACTACAAGGTCGAACCCTTTATTGGCTTTCATCAGAGGAATGTCATTATGAAAATAGTCGGCCAGGGTTTTGACATTATCACCAAAGGCAATGTATTGAGCTCCTCTTGACGCTATATTGTTGTAAAAGGAGTAGGAGCCCTGCCTTTGGGTAAAATACTCCGCCCCGGCAATAACCATTTGCGGCAGCAGCAGGATCACCGATAATACAGCGATAAAAGTGTATTTAGTTTTCATGATGTTACTGGGCCACCAGTTCAACCCTGCGGTTTTTTGCTCTGCCCTCTTCGTTTTTGTTGGAAGCTACAGGTGATGTAGGACCTGCGCCAAAGGGGGTGAGGCGTGATGCGGCAATTCCGTGTTTGGTTACCAGGGCATTTATTACTGAGGCAGCCCTGTCCTGGGACAGCTTGATGTTGTGGGCAAACTGGCCCACATTGTCAGTATGACCAACCAGGTAGACCTTGAGGCTGCCATCCGCATTGAGCATCTTGACAATTTCTGCCAAAGCAGGTTCGGATTCCGGTTTGAGATCAGCCTTGTTGGTGTCAAAATAGATACCGTACACGGCGACCCGGCCGGTTTCTTTGATACTGCTGGCCAGGGCATCCGCATTTGCCACAACGGACTGTTTCATGAGCTGCTTTTCAACCATATTTAAATTATACATCCCGTTGTTTGCTCCGGATACTGAGACCCAGACCTCTTTATCGTCTTTGATGACCCTGATAGTACTGTATTCTGTCCCGCCGTCTTCAAATGAATATACCTCTTCTCCACCAATGGCTTTTGCTGCGTTAACATAATTGCGGATAATCTGAAGGCCGCTGGGAAGCGTTATACCGTCGTTTGCATAATAGACCACAGAGGTAGTAGCGCCTTCCACTTTTTGGGTTTCACCTGCAGAAATCTGGAACTCGTAACGGCCAAACTCCATTGCCTCATAGCTGTATATATGAAAGCCGGACATGCGGGAAAAAAGATCAGGATCTTTACTGCCCTCAGCATCATTCGGGTCGCTGGCAGCAAATGCATAGGATACGGGGATCAGGCACAGGATTAATAACATAACAACTAATATACGATGCCGCATGGCTACTCCTTTTTATTTGATTTCAGGTTAGGTGTATTCTTAAAAGTATCAGGATATAAATCTGAAAAAGATAGACCAATATTTAAATATCTTCTCGTTACAGGGCATCTCCTGATAGTAAATAGTTAACGGATATTAGGGGCAGAATATGATTTTTGTCAACTAGAATAAAGAGGCCATTCCGCAATTTAAAACATTTTAAGCCGCGCCAGATGCTTAAATCCCCCTTATATTACTATATCTTTATGAGCTCTTTACCAGTTCTGCTGCATATTTCATTTTAATCCTCTTTATAAAGACTATCGCCCTGGCGCTATGATTTATGCTCAACCCTCTAATTCCCTGCAACTATTGTATTTACATATTCTACGAACTCACCTGAATATTTATTGTGATTTACTGATGTCCACAGGTTCTGGTAAGAGGGTAATTTGAA
>JAFGFM010000178.1 GCA_016931115.1 Deltaproteobacteria bacterium
TTACTGATGTCCACAGGTTCTGGTAAGAGGGTAATTTGAATATCTTTCTGTACATAGTGTCCCAGCGTGCCCATGCTTCATCTGACAAAATACCTTTCTTATGATCCTGGAAGGCTGCTTCCCATATATCAATTTTATTTAATTTTAAATCCGGCTTAGGCGGGTCTACAACCAGTATACTGTCTTTATACCGCTTAATAACCTCTTCATTATAAAGCTCTTCCAGCTCGTAGGCATTAATTATGGCAATAGCCATTTCAGGATGTTTGGATGCCAGAGCCCTCATTTCCCTGTTCAAGGCCCTGCCTTTATGGGCATAATTTACAAGAAGCACTCCATCAGATGGCATCGGGATTCCTTTTTCCACAAAATCTCGTACGGCATCCTCTCTTGCCGTTTTAATGTACCCAACATCACAGGTCCAGTCTTTGATTCTTGTATTAATCCTTTCAGTCCATCCACAAGTAATATCGAATTCATCAGTGCTGTTGAGATTATTAAATACCTTATACTTAAGCTCATGTGCCTCTATCACATCCCTTTCCAAAGAACCCATTGAGGTATCACCAATGACTGTTATTTGAGGCAATATATATTCCTTTAAATCATTATCAGCGGATGCATTCTGGGCAGTTTCTTCCGCATAAATACCTGAACTTAAAAACCAGGACACAACTATCACTAATAATATTTTGTTTCTCAAATTCATAATATTTCCTCCTTTTATATTAGTCCTGTTTTATATGAAGACATAATATAAGCACTTTAACAACGGGCTTATATAGCTACTTACTCCTCGCCCAATTATCGAACGCCTGCTGTGCTGCAGCCAAATCTGCTGGATTGCCAAGACTGGTAGCAGCATGAGAGTAGTTTCTGTTCCTATCAATGTAATATTTGTCTCTTTCACTGTTGGCAACCTGTTCGCGAGATTTTTTTGCGATTTTAGCGATTTCAGAATCAGGATCAAGTTCCAGTGCCTTGTTGTAATCAGAGGTCGCTTTTATATCCATGCCTCTGTTATAAAAAACATGGCCTCTCAAAACATAGGTTTTAGGATTCTCAGGATTCGACTCTATTGCCTTGTTGTAATCAGAGATGGCTTTATAATCCTTCCCCATCAAGTAATAGGCATAGCCCCGATTTTGATATGCAACAGTAAATTCAGGATTTATCTCTATAGCTTTATTGTAGTCTGCAATAGCATTCTTTGTTTTACCTTGCTTAAGGTATAAAATCCCTCTCATGTTATAAATGATAGGATCATCAGGTTTCAACGATATAACCTTGCTGTAATCAGATAAGGCTTTTTCATAATTACCAGTAGAAGAATAAACATGCCCCCTGTTCTGATAGGCAACAACAAATTCAGGGTTTATCTCAATAGCCTTATTAAAATCAGAGATGGCCTTATCATTTTTACCCTGTAAATAATATGTGATCCCACGGGAAACGTATGCTTCAATATTGCCCGGATTTATTTCAATGGCCTTATTAAATGCGGCAACAGCATCATCATTTTGACCTTTTTTCAAATAGTAAAGGCCCTTTGAAGTGTAGGTATCAGCATCTTCTCTTTCAGTATCAATATTCATGGTTTCAGGTGTAGCAGCCTCTACTGGTGTTGCCTCAAACATAGATTCGTTTTGAGCTACTGCAATTCCATCCTTAGCCTCTGAGTCTAAGGCATTTTCCTTAACAACCTTTAGAGATTCAGTTTTCTTTTCAATGTTTTTGGCAGTTTGAATCCTGGCATCTGACTTTACAATGGAAAAACTTTCTTTTTTTACAACCCGTTCATCTGAAGTTACAGTCTTGAGTATTGTGCCCTCATTCGGTATCACACTGAGGTCAACCTTATCCTGTTCATCTGATATACTGGATGATTCATTACTCTTTTTCATGATGCCTGAGACCTGTAAATCATCAGGTTTATATTCATCGATACTTTTATTTAATTCACTGTCAGAAGGTTTTACCGGACCTGGCTGAGTGGTTATCATGCCGAGAGTAAGAGGAACACCAAGCATTGAGATACCTGCGATTGATAAAAATATTTTCTTTACATTACTTAAATTATAACCCCTCTTATTTTTTATTATCACCTCAATACGATCTTTTAAATTATATCCAATAACCCCTGCAACGCATATTGAAGGAGACTTTAAGAAATGCTCACATACCTTAAGAATACCTTCTGCATAAACCTTCGGGTCTTTTCCAGACTGTAATACAGCTTCATCACAGGCAAGTTCGCGCTCCTGTGTAAGCATTGAACCTGATAACCATACAATTGGATGAAACCAGAACAATGCCTGAACAATCATATGTATAAAGGCAATAAGGTTGTCTCTACAGCGTATATGTTCGAATTCATGTATAAGAATAGCTTCCAGCTCATTGTCATTTATATGTTTAGATACTTCCTCAGGGAGAAACAATACCGGTCTTAAAATACCAAAGACACCCGGCTCCATCATATCCCTGGTAGATGCAAGTTTAATTGTTTTAGATATTCTGTTTTTTTGCTTTATTCTGTTAATAATATCAGTCCAGTGTTTATCGTTTAAAGGCTCTGCCTTTCGTGCCATGTTTGAAACCTTTATAACCCGTTTGTGCCAGTTTATAATCAAAGCAAGGGCTCCAACCCCCCAGATGGCAAGGATGGTAATTGGTAAATTATTAACAGGTGTTGAAGCATCTGCCATTTCTCCTGAAGTATAGACCTCTTCCATCTCCGGCAGATTGAATGGCTGATTAATTGTATTAATGATGTTTAATTGAGGGGTTATTTCAACCTGAGTTTTTACCCATTCTGGTGCAATAAAACTACCGAAGCTTATAAATAAAGAAAATGGTACTAGTAACTTGATAGAAACAGAAAACCATACCCAGTAGCGGATACGGGCACGATTTTTTTTCAGGAACAAGATAATCAGCCATGCCCCGATCGCAAACAGGGTTGATTGCCATAGATGGTTTGCCAGACCCATCCAGAAGGTATTACCAATTGAAAAGAGATCAGTAATAGACATTGCTAACTCTCCTTTGCAGACATTTTTTAAGTGTCTCTCCGGTAGATATAACTAAACTCAAAAACCAGGAAACAGATATCAATAACAGAATTATATTTCTCATATTCATGATTATTTCTTTTGTTCATTCTCTCAATATTATGTCGCGTTGATACTTCATAACGATTCTTGCGTTTCAATTTAAAAGCAGGTCGGGTTATTACCCGACCTGCCCTATTTCGATGCTATTATTGTATTTACATATTCTACGAACTCACCTGAATATTTATTGTGATTTACTGATGTCCACAGGTTCTGGTAAGAGGGTAATTTGAA
>JAFGFM010000179.1 GCA_016931115.1 Deltaproteobacteria bacterium
AAAACGCATAGCGCAAAGAGAAAAGAATGAACGTCGAACATTCACCCTGTTAAATAAGGTTCCCTCCGGGAAATTTAACAGGGTAAACATCGAACTTTGAATATTGAATGAAAAAACATTAAAAGAGGGCGAAAGATTTTTCGCCCCTACGAAAGACAAAATGGATTCCCATCTGCATGGGAATGACGGGGTGTGGGGATGGATTTTCCGGTGTACCGGGATCGATGACCCGCTTTTCATGGGAATATCGGGTGGGGGTATATTTTTCATTGGGCGCAAGGGCGAAAAGAATGAAATTCCAACATCGAACGTCCAACTTTGAACATCGAACTTTCAACATCGAATGAAAAAAGGGCTAAAGGCTCAAGGCACAAGTTGAGATCCAGTAATCATTAATCATGAGTTCCTCTGCCCAATTTCTTGTAATGCCATTTGAGAGATGGTTTAAAAGAGATAAGCTCCGGGCTAGCGAGCTGTCACCCATTGACATTCCCAAGGTTCGGAAGTACTCTTTTGTCATGACACAAGAGATACGAAAAAAAATCGAGGCACTTTTTCCGTGCGAAAAAGATATCCCCCGGGAGATAGACTTTGCTCCATCCTGTGGAACATACGAAGGGGGCATGACCTATCTCATTGATGGAGAGCTTCGCGCATGGAGCGGACGCACCTCCGAGGTGCTCTCACCGGTATGCATTAATACAGACCGGGGGCTTGTCCGGAGGAAGATCGGTATGGAGGCAAGACTTACCACCGGGGAGGCGATATCGGCACTGGATGCCGCTGAACGTGCATGGGATCACGGTCGGGGCGTATGGCCTGTCATGCGGGTTCAGGAGCGCGCAGAGAGACTTTCAGCCTTCGCCGCAATGATGCGCTCAGTTCGCGATCAATCCGTTCGCCTGCTCATGTGGGAGACAGGCAAGAGCCTATCCGACAGTGAGAAGGAGTTTGACAGAACAGTCCAGTATATTACCGATACAGTGGAGGCATTAAAAGAAACAGATCGTGCTGGCGCCAGGTTCTCCTCAAACAGCGGCGTTCTGGCGCAGATTCGTCGATCACCGCTTGGCGTGGTCTTATCCATGGGGCCGTTCAACTACCCGCTTAACGAGACCTTCACCACACTCATTCCCGCTCTGGCCATGGGCAATACCGCGGTAGTCAAGCTGCCTCGCTATGGGTCTCTGTGCCAGATTCCCCTGTTACACGCATTTAAAGAATGTTTTCCAGGGGGAGTGGTCAACATCATTAATGGAGACGGCAGGGATGTGGCAGGTCCCATTATGGAATCCGGCAAGGTGGCAGCCCTTGCTTTTATTGGCAGTTCCCGCGCTGCCAACATCCTTAAAAAACAGCATCCAATGCCCAACAGGCTGCGCTGCATCCTGGGTCTTGACGCCAAGAACCCCGGCATTATACTTCCGGACGCTGATATAGATCTGGCGGTCAAGGAGTGCGTCACGGGCGCACTGTCATTCAACGGCCAGAGATGCACAGCGCTCAAGATACTGTTCGTGCACCGCTCTATTGCGGATGCATTTGTGAAAAGGCTCTCAGACTCAGTGGACGCCCTCCCATTTGGCCTGCCATGGGAGAAAGGTGTGCGCATCACGCCGCTGCCCGAACCCGGAGCGCCTGACAAGATGCGTTCCCTGGTAGACGACGCTGTCAAAAAAGGGGCCTCAATATGCAACTCAAACGGAGGCATGTCGAATGAGAGCTTTTATTTCCCGGCGGTGGTCTATCCTGTAACGTCCGATATGCAGCTCTACACTGTAGAACAGTTCGGACCCGTTATGCCGGTTGCAGTTTTTGATAACGAGCATGAGGTATTTGACTATATCGTCTCTTCAAACTTCGGTCAGCAGGCGAGCATATTCAGCAGGGACCCGAAGAGGGTAGGCCCGCTCATTGATGTGTTAGCAAATCAGGTGTGCCGCATAAACCTCAACGCACAGTGCCAGCGCGGCCCGGATGTTTATCCATTTACTGGACGCAAGGACAGCGCAGAGGGCACACTTTCGGTTTCAGATGCGCTTCGCTGTTTTTCAATCCGCTCCATGGTAGCAGCTCCGGAAAGCGACGCCGGTAAAGAGCTCCTCCGCGAAATCCTGCACGAGCGCTCTTCCAGCTTCGTCAACACCGATTATCTGTTCTGACAATTTTTATGGTATTATCTGGTTTGCCCCTTTTCACAGTTCTTACAGATGCCATCTATGCGCACCTCCATCTTATCTACCCTGCCTGGGAATATCTTCATGAAGGTATCTGCATCCACCTTTAAACTGTCCGGGCTCAGGCAGACCATCTGCCCGCAGCTTTTACAGTAAAAATGGGGGTGGGGTTTATGATTTTCATTTGGCGCAAGGCCGTAATAAAATGCCCTGCCGCCAGTGCTGATGCGTTCTGCAACATGGTGATCAACAAGCAGGTCAAGTATCCTGTATACTGTTACCTGGTTTATGGCGCCTGAACGTTCAATAATCTTATAGATATCTGCGGCTGAAAGAGGGAAGGGGTTGCTCCCGATCACCTCAAGAACAGCTATGCGGTTTGAGCTGGCCTCAAGCCCTGCCTTTATAAGCATCTCTTCATAATTGCATTGATTGCACATAAGCTAACCTTATTTTAAATACTTTTTTCACCACGGAGAGCAAAGAGCTGAAGGCTCAAGGCTGAAAGCTCAAGGCTCAAGGCTCAAAGCTCAAGGCTCAAAAATCTTTGCGAACTTAGCGACCTTTGTGGTGAAAACTCCTGATTTATATAACTAAAACCTTAAGATAATCCTTACCCTGTCTAATATTAATGAAAATATAAACGCAATACCTGAAACCATTATAATAGATGCCCCTGATGTCAGGTTGTACTGGTATGAGATCAGAAGGCCTGTTACTGTAAAAACCGCACCGATCAGACCTGAAACAACCATCATCTGAAATAGTGATTTTACATATTTTTCCGCAATAAAGGGGGGTATGGTCAAGAGTGCAATTACAAGGATGAGCCCCACTATCTGTATTAGCAGTACGATTGTTATGGCAAGCATCCCTATCAGCCCAAAATAGATCTTTACTACAGGCACACCCCTTGTCTTGGCAAATTCCTCATCATATGACATGGCAAGGAGCTCCTTGTAAAAGAGCCTTGCAAGTATGATCATAAGCAGAGCTATTATGAGCATGATATAAATATCATTTCTGGTAACAGTAAGGATGCTGCCAAAGAGATAGCTCATAAGGTCAGCATTATAGCCGGGTGTTATATCTATCATGATAATGCCAAAGGCCATGCCGATGGCCCAGATAACGCCTATTATGGTATCAGCGCGGTGTTTTGCAGTATGGCTTACAAGGGCCATTATCATTGCGGCAAAAAATGAAAAGCCCATTGTGCATGGTAAATATGGCCATTTAAGGTAAAATGCAAGCCCCACACCCCCGTAGGCAGCGTGTGCTATTCCGCCAGATAAAAAGACTATACGGTTTACCACCACAAGGGTCCCCATGATGCCGCAGATTATGCTTGCTACAAGGCCTGCAATTAGGGCGTTTTGTATAAAATCAAACTGAAGGGCTTCCAGCATATTATTTCACCTCATGATGCTTAAGCACGCGGTGCGGCATGCCGTGGGCTATCAGTTCTACAGGGCATGTCTCTCCTGTGGAGCCGGCATACATATGCTCCAGCATCGCACCTGTGATCTCTGCCTGGTTATGGTAATAAAGCTGTTTGTTCACGCATGCCACTGATTTTACATAGCGTGAAATAAGGAGCAGGTCATGGCTTACAAGTAAAATCGTAATGTCATTATTAAGCTCCTTGAGCAGCCTGTAAAAATCGGCCTGACCTTTTGCATCTATGCTCGCTGTGGGTTCATCCAGTAGCAGTAGTTTAGGCCCTGAAACAAGGGCCCTTGCGATAAATACCCTCTGGCGCTGTCCACCGGAAAGGGTACCTATTTTTCTATCTGCATATTCATCCATCTCCATACGCGCAAGGGCAGCCATGGCCTTTGAACGATCCGCCCCGGTATCAATATTGATCATCCCCATAAGTACTACATCCAGGGCAGAAACAGGAAATGACCTGTTTACATGTACATTCTGTGGTACATAACCGATGGCTCTTAATGCCTTTTGCGGGGGCTTTCCATCAACAAGTATACTGCCCTTCTGAGGGGTAAGGAGCCCCAGAATCAGTTTAAGCAGCGTGGTTTTACCCCCACCGTTTGGACCGATAACGGCGACAAAATCCCCATGCGGGATCTGTAAATTCACATCCTGGAGCACAGTCTCCTTTTCAAAGGAGAAATCACAATCATTTATTTCAATTACGGGCATCTATTTGTCCCTATTTTAATGCTTCCCTGAATTTATCCGCTACATTCCGCAGATTAGTTAACCACTCATATGCCATTGGATCGGCAAATATAACCTCTCCGCCTATCTCGCTCGCAACCACTTTTGCGCTTTTAACAGAAAACTGCGGCTGTGCAAAGATAACCTTTATATTGTTTTCCCTGGCATGGCTGATCAGTTCCTTCAGTTGTGCAGGTTTGGGCTCTTTACCCTCGATCTCAACAGGTACCTGCTCAAGGCCATAGTTCTCTGCAAAATAGCCCCAGGCCGGATGAAATACAATAAATTTCATGCCGGATTTTTCTTTAAACAGTGCCTTTAATTCTGCATCCAGCTGTTCAACACTGCTGATGAAGTTTTTGTAGTTTGCCTCATACTCATCCTTATGGGCAGGGTCAATTTCATTGAGCCCCTTCAGGATTGAGGCGGCCTGTATCTTTACAAGCGGGGGGGATAACCAGATATGCGGGTCAAGGCTGCGCTTTTCATGGCGCGCCTCTTTGCCAGCTTCTGAATGGCGATCTCCTTCATGATGATGAGATTTCATGGGTATCTTTTTAATACCCTCATCTATATGAACCACCTTGATCGTCGGGTTAATGGAGATGATTTTATCAAGGTTGGCCTCTTCAAACTCTATGCCTGTGGCAAAATATAGCCTTGCGCCAGAAAGAGCTGCCATCTGCCTTGGCTTTGGCTCATAAGTGTGTGCATCAGCGCCGGTCGGCACCATTACCTGGCAATCCACAAAATCACCCCCTATCTGCTGAACAAAATATCTCTGGGGTTCTATGGTGACAAAGATTGATTGCCTGTCAGATGCCATGTTGATTGTACAGGTGCAGAGCAATATAAGTAATGAAAGATATAGTATCCTGCTCAACCGTTTCAAAGTTATCCTCCCGGTGTAAAACAACATATATTTAAGGATATTCATGCAACTCATTATCATCATATTAATAGTTTATTTCCCATAAAATAGTATTAAATATAAAGCTGTAATAATTTAAATTATGGAATATTTACTAATATAATATAATGCAAAAATATTGCATTATTTATATAAAGGCAATATAAATCTACAAAATAAATGCTATTGAAGGCTTAATTGTAGAGAGAGTCAATCAGGTCTATGTGGTTAAGATGAATGATTACAAAATGAAATGTCAGATTATTATCAGTATGTTGGCTGCTCTCTTTTTAGCCTTATCTCCGCTTCTGCATGGCATACATCTTACCCTTTCATCACACCATCACAGAATATGCATGGCTGACTCCTCATGTAGGACAAAATCCTGTTGCCATGTATCCAATGAAACGCCTGATTGCAGGCAGGATTCTTTTCTAATAACCTCATCATTTCCAGGTCATGCTGATACGCATGACCCAAAAACATGTCCCTTCTGCATTCAGATTAACCAACTCCTGAAAAGCCAGTTTATTGCAACCTCTCAGGTTATTCTTTTTTTTACCAGATGCTTACATGAAGAGCCGGTCTCCTTTTTCAGGGGGATAATTAATGTTAGCTATAATAATATCCAACCGAGGGCGCCTCCTTTATCCTGATAGTTAAAAATTAAAACATCAATTTTGTTAATATACTTTTTTACATACATTTATCAGTAAATAAAGGAGTCTTGCATGTTTCGTATAAAAAGAACGCTATCAGTTTCTTTGCTTTTTACTTTGTTGTGTTTCAGCCTTTCAGGCAAAGAAAATGATGTAAAAATAGAAGATAATTATCAGGAAAAGGAGACCTTTGAGCTTGCCCGCGTAGTAGTCATGGGAAAGGCCATGGATTATAGAAATAGTGAAATCGATGGCCAGGTGCTGTTAACACACAAGGTGGTTGATCTGGCAGAGATATTGTCCGATGAAATGGCCGAAGTGCAGATGATAAGAAAAAGCGGTTATGGAAATGAGGTCTCCATACGTGGTTTCGGGCAGGAGAATATCAAGGTACTTATTGATGAAGGGATAGTGGAAGGGGCATGTGGAAGCAGGAAAGACCCGGCCCTTTCTCACATAAATATGCTGACAGTGCAGGAGATTGTTGTAAAGCAGGGCCCGTTTGACGTGACAAAACCGGGGTATCTTGGCGGATATATCAATGTTATCACCAAAAAGCCGGATTCAGGGTTTAGCGGCGAGATAGTATCAAGGGCCGGAAGTTACAATTTTACAAGCAATGGCTTTATGGTTACAGGTGGAAACGAATATGTCAAAGGGCTGCTTGGTTATAATTATTCAAAATCAGGGCAGTATGAAGATGGCGCTGGAAATGGCCTATCGCAGGTACGGGATGGCCTTGCAGCATCCTATAATAATAGAGGTATAAATGCAGATTCATTTAAAAAGCATGACCTTTGGGGCAAGATAAATATAACACCCTCTGAAAAGTTGTCTCTGCTGCTTGAACATACATACGGGGAGGCCAGGGATATCCTTACACCCAGGGTGGTATTTGATACTGAAAAAGAGATTAACAGGCTCAGCAAGATAAGCCTGGCCATTGATAATGCAGGCAGTTTTTCCGATAATCTTACACTATCCGTTTACAGAAATGCCATAGAGCATTATCCCTTCCAGGGTTTCAGAAATGTGCCTGTGCCCAAAAATAATCTGGTAGAGTCGGCTATTACTGGCGGAGGCATCAGTAACATGGTTGAAACAGGGTATGCGGATATTATGTATGGTGTTGATATATATCACAGGGAGTGGTGGGGTGATGTCTACAACAGCTTGACCGGGGCGCTTTTGAACGGCTACCTTATACCAAATGTTAAGAGCCTTAATATTGGCGCCTTTTTCAAGGCTGATAAAAGGATTGATAAATGGTCTATGGGCCTTGGTTTGAGATATGACAGGTTCAGGCAAAAGGCGGATGAAGAGCTTGTTTTTACACAGAGTGTTACCTCTTTAAATAAACAGACAGACTCGCTTCCTGGCGGTTATTTTATGGTTAAATATTATCTCCGCGACGGCATGATGTTATTCAGCGGGATAGGGCGCAGTCACAGGACCCCTACATCAGCAGAGCGTTATATACAGGGGGGCGCGACATTTTTTGGTAATCCCGGGCTTAATCCTGCATCCAATACTGAATATGATATGGGTATTACAATTGAAAACAAAAGATGGGAGATCAGCGCAAAGACCTTTTATTCAAACCTGGATGATTTTATCTACCAGGAATTCAATTCTGCAGGGTATCAGAGCTATACGAATATAGATGCTCATATTCTTGGAGGGGATATAAAATTCAGGTTGGATATTCATGATTCTTTGTCTCTGAATGGCGGGGTGGCATACCAGAGGGGCTACAAAGACAGTTTCCCTGATAATAACCGGGAAAAAGAGCTTGGACAGATTGCGCCACTCAAGACAAAGCTCTCTCTTGACTTTCACGGGGCAAGGTCATTTGATATTGATAATACAGAACTCTATTCCACCATAGAGTGGGTGCACTCTGAGGATGCTGATCATATTGATCAGGATGCGGGCGAGGTGCCCATTTCAGGCTGGGATATAATGAATATAAGGATAGGATACAGGTATAAATCCGCAGTTATAAATTTAGGGATAGATAATGTGTTTGACAGGCTTTATACTGTAGCCAACTCCTACGAGTGGGATGTTATAGGCGGAACCGGGGCAAACCCGGCAATAGTAAATGAACCGGGGAGGTTTATCTATGGAAGCCTGGCCTTTGCCTGGTAATACTGGGAAAATATAAAAGAAGATGGCGTCATATTTGACTTCATAATGTCGGGAAAATGTCAGTCAGAAAAATGGCGATATGCGTGCCATGTTAGTAAGATATTGAAAATACAATATAAAATGATTATTGATAGCTCTGGCACGCACATTGCTATATATAAAGTCAAAATCAATAGATGCTTCTCGGGTGCGCGTGAATCTTTTTTGATGTGCTACTCAATTTATAAAAAAATTTATTAAGAGATTCGCACTCCTAAAATAACGGCTTTCCGGGAAGCATATATTGATAAAAAAGAGGAGATATACATCTCCTCTTTTTTTTTGCCATCTGGCCGCATTTTTACATTTCTAGGATTTTTCTTGACTTACCTCGGTGGGTCTGCAAATAAACCTGCTTTATTTTTTTATATCAAATAACAGGACATATATAATGATAGAGAATAATGATGTGCACCGGCTCAGTTATAATGGAAAAGAGATAATAATCATCGGGACTGCCCATGTCTCACAGAAGAGTGCTGACCTTGTGCGTGAGGTAATAGAGGATGAAAAACCTGATACAGTCTGTATAGAACTGTGCGACTCAAGATTTCAGGCAATGACTCAGAAACAGAAATGGCAGGATACTGACCTTTACAAGATTATTAAGGAAAAAAAGGCCACTCTGCTTTTAGCCAATTTCATGCTTGCCTCCATACAGAAAAAGATCGGTAAAAAACTGGGGATCAAGCCGGGTGAAGAGATGGCTCAGGCCATAAGGTCTGCTGAGTCAGCCGGTTCAAAAATACACCTGGCTGATCGTGACATAAGGACTACTCTCTCAAGGGCGTGGAAGACAATAACCTTCTGGGAAAAGTTAAAGCTCATGGCGCAGTTTTCCGGGTCACTAATCGGTGTTGATGATATAAGCGAGGAGGAGGTGGAAAAGCTCAAGGATAAGGATATGCTTGAGACCCTCCTTTCTGAGATAGGCGAAACGCAGCCCAAGCTTAAGACAATACTGATAGATGAAAGAGATAAATATCTTACAGAAAAGATTCGGACAGCACCTGGTGAAAGAATAGTTGCTGTTGTCGGTGCAGGTCATGTGCCGGGAATAAAGGCAGGATGGGAAGCCAGTATTGATTTAAATGAACTGGATAAAAAACCTGAAAAGGGGCACTGGGGTACGATTTTGGCCTGGGGTATACCTGCCCTCATAATAGCCATGTTTGCGGCAAGTTATTTTATGGGAGGTAAGGATGTAGGCACTGATATGATCCTGTTCTGGCTTGTTGCCAATCTGGTTTTTACTGCAATAGGCGCAGCAGTTGCATTTGCCCATCCTTTTACCATTATAGCTGCCGCTCTTTCCTCGCCATTTACCTCCCTGCACCCACTGATAGCCTCTGGCTGGGTTGCAGGTATTGTTCAGGTCTTAATAAGCAAACCAAAGGTGAGGGATTTTGAGTCTCTGCCTGATGATATTACCTCTGTTAAAGGGTTCTGGCATAATAAGATAACAAGGATACTCCTTGTGGTTGTGCTCACTAACCTGGGAACAACTTTTGGGAATTTTCTGTCGATAATTATTTTTCCTTTAAAGACCTTCTGGTAGTGTCAATCATAAATACAACATATTGATCCTGCTATGTTATTTATTAGACCCTGTTGTGTATTTATTATGCTTCCAGCACAACTGGCCTGAAAATAACTGGCATGATCAATATTATATTTCTATTGATTGTTGTGTTTTTATATGGATAATTACCTTTTTGTGTATTCCCGGTTTTACCTGAGATGTTTTTTCTCCTCAGTCAAATGTAATAGCGCTTTCAGAGGTTAAAAATGGCAGACAGAAAACCCGACACACCGGATAGAACCATTATCAGTGAAGCAAGTCATGTAATGGGCAATGACCTTTGTAATAATATTGCTGGTCATATCAATAGCCCAACCCAATTAAGAGAGATACTCGAATCAAACAATGATCCACTGGTAATCATAAATGGTGACCATACAGTGTTTGCGGCAAATAAAAAATTTGCTGAAATGCTGGGGTATAACCCTGATGAACTGGCAAGACTTCATGTATGGGACTGGGAGACACTTTTTACACCCGAACAGATAAAGCAGGCATCCAATACATCGCAGCTTACTCGTGTCAACTTTGAATCCATGCACAGGCGTAAAGATGGCACACTTATAAATGTAGAGGTATTCGGACAGTCCTTTAAAAAAGACAATGAGATATGGCAGGTCTGCCTTTGCAGGAAGATTGCTGAATGTAAAGAGAAAGAGCTTGAGATCCAGAAGTACCAGCACAACCTTTCTGAGACCCAGCGCATTGCCCATATCGGGAGTTGGGAACTGGACCTGACAACAGGCGGATTTCTATGCTCTGATGAGTTGAAAAGGATATGGGGGGTTGAGGATGAAGAGGAAAACAGGATCCTGGATATTATGGAAGACAGGATACACCCTGAAGATACCTATAAACTGAACTTTACGATTCAGGAATCCATAAAAAATGCAGTGCCCTATGATATCGAATACAGGATTATAGATAAACAGGGCCACACCAGGTACATGTATACACGTTCAAGGCTGATAAAGGATTCAAATGGGAAGGCGGTTCGCATTTACGGCATATGCCAGGATATTACTGACCAGAGGCTAAAGGAAGAGGAGAGGCGCCTCAATGAGAAGAGATTGTTTCAGACACAGGAGATCGCCCATATAGGGACACATGAATATAATGTGAAAACCCGGGAACTCTGGTGGTCTGATGAGCTTTATAAAATCTTCGGTATAGATCAAAAACAGGGAATAAGCTCTGAAAAATATCTCTCACATATCCACCCTGATGACCAGGAACGCCTTAAGGTTGCCCTTCAAGTCGGAAGGGAGGATTACTATATAGAATACAGGATCATCAGGCCCAATGGTGAGATACGTTATATCTCCAACTATGTTGGTAAACATGAATATAAAAATGGTGAGCGCTATCTGATAAGAGGTACAGGACAGGATATAACAGAGCGGAAACTCATAGAACAGGAAAACAAGCAGCTCGAACTAAAGCTTAACCATGCACAGAAGATGGAGACAATAGGCACCCTCGCTGGAGGCATAGCCCATGATATAAACAATATCCTTGGCATTATCATCGGGAATACAGAGCTCTGCCTTGATGAAGTGCCAGCGCTGAGTCCGGCACATTTAAACCTTGAGGAGATAGTAAAGGCGGTATTAAGGGCAAAGGAGGTGATCCGTCGGCTCCTTACATTCAGCCGGAACATTGATGTGAAAAAGGAGAAGATAGATATAGTATCGGTTGTAAATGACGCCCTTGAATTTTTAAGGTCATCAATATCTGCAACAGTAGAGATTGAAAAACAGATAAATGTAGCAAATCCATTTCTTGTTGCCGATCCTACCCAGATAAACCAGATCATCCTGAACCTGTGCGCAAATTCTGCCCAGGCAATGGAGACGACAGGCGGGACAATAAAGGTAAAAATGGAAAATGTTGTCGTAAATCATGCATCGGTTAATGACAACGATCTGCTGGCCAATGGTGAATATATAAAGATTGTAATAAGTGACGACGGCCCCGGTATCCCTGCTGCTATCCATGACAGGATTTTTGACCCCTATTTTACAACAAAGGAGGTTGGCAAGGGCTCAGGTATGGGCCTTCCGGTTGTTCAGGGCATAGTAAAAAAACACAGGGGTTCAATAAACCTGAAAAGCGATACAGGTAAGGGTACCTCCTTTACCATCCTTTTACCTGGTATAAACGAAGACAAAACTGTTAATGGCAATGGCATAAAGGGCTTTCCCGCGGAAAAAAGGATATTGTTTGTTGATGATGAGGAGCAGATAGCAAAGGTATCCAGCCGCATGCTTGAAAGCCTGGGCTATATTGTTGACACTGAAACAAACCCCATTGATGCACTTGAACTGATAAAGAAAAGGCCTGAGAGGTACCACCTCGTAATCACTGATATGGCTATGCCACAGATGAACGCCCTGATGTTTTTTGAGGAGATACGTAAGATAAGAAAGGATATGCCTGTTATACTCTGTTCCGGCCATAACCCCCTTGTGGATGAGCAAAAGGCCCTGGAGGCGGGCTTTTCCGCATATGTACTGAAGCCCTTTACAAGGCTTGAACTTGCCTCTGCTGTGCAGAATGTATTTAGATATTCGTAGCTATTTTACCCTTCTCAGGATAGTGTAGGGGTTAAGCTCATCATCAATAAGTATGAACTGTGAGTGGTTTACCTCATCAAGTCTATGTCCATTTTTTGTTATAAGGGGCGAAGGCATTTTGATCTGCGTAATTGACCCGTCAGTATTCAGCACCTCAAGCAGCTCACCTGCAAATATCTTGTTTCTTACCTCAAGAACAGATTTCCCTTCATATTGTTCTTCAGTGATGTTGCCTACAAAAGTCGATTCGGAATATGAACCGCTCTCTTCAATCTGGTAATCATTTTTGTCTATGTACCCCTTCATAAAACCGGTTGAGAGCCCCCGGTTGGGCACCCTGTTAAGCATCTCAAGGCCCTGTTCCTTTGTAAACCTTTTACCATCAAGGATCTGCCTGTAAAAGGAGACTACGGTCGCAAGATAGTGAATGGATTTCATCCTCCCCTCTATTTTTACTGATGCGATCCCAGCATCCATGAGTGCAGGCATAAATTCAAAGAGCGCTGTATCCCTGCTGTTTAAAAGGTACATCCCCCTTTCATCTTCATACACAGGCATGTATTCATTGGGCCGTGTCTCCTCCATGAGATAATATTTCCACCTGCAGGGGTGTTTACACTCACCCCGGTTTGCCCTGTAGCCGGTCAAATAATCGCTGATCGCACACCTGCCGGAATATGAAAAACAGACTGCCCCGTGTATGAACACCTCTGTCTCTATTATCCCCTTTGTCTTTTGCGCTATTCCCCTGATCCTCTCTATGGAAAGCTCTCTTGCAAGTATTATCCTTGAGGCACCGAGCTCATGGTAGGCTAAAGCTGCCTGGTAGTTTGTGGTGTTGGCCTGGGTGGAAATAAAGAGCCCTGCCTTTAGATTAAGCCTTTTGAGCTCCCTTAGTACACCCATGTCTGAGATTATAAATGCATCTATACCCATCTCATCAAGGGAAAGGGCGGTTTCGGTTAACCTTTCGAACTCTTCTGAAAAGGGGTAAATATTCAGTGTAACGTACCCTTTTTTACCCCTCTTATGGAGGTAATCTATACCAGCCTGTGCATTATCAAGGGTAAAATTACCTGCAAAACTCCGGAGTGAACCAAATTCAGTCCCGAAATATACGGCATCAGCGCCATACACTACTGACCATTTAAGTTTTTCAAGGTTCCCCGCAGGGGCAAGCAGTTCCATATGTGACCCTCAATTCTGTAAGATGAAAGGTTTATATCAGAATATTGTCATATACAACACCTAATTATTTAATTTGACTGAGAATGTTGCCATGTGTTAAACCATTTTTGTTTTAAAGGAAGGGTTTGGATTAATAATGAAGATTCTTCAGTACATGGATAAAGATCGGGTGCAGCTCGGGGTGCTTGACCATGATATGGTTTATCCCATTGATTTTAACGGTGACATGCTTGATTTTATAACCCTCTCCCCAGGGGCAACTAAAAAAGGGACCCCTCTATCCCCTGAGATGATAGATTACGCCCCTGCCATTACCCGACCCTCAAAGATAGTATGTGTAGGGCTCAATTACCTGGATCACATAAAGGAGAGCCACGGCAAGGCCCCTGAGAGACCAATACTCTTTTCCAAGTTTACAACAAGCCTTGTTGGGCATAATAAAGAGATCATATGGGATACAGGTATTACCAAAAAGGTGGATTTTGAGGCGGAGCTTGCGGTGATAATAGGCAGGAAAACCCGCAACTGCCCTGCAAAAGATGTAATGGACAAAATCTTCGGGTACACATGCTCAAATGATGTGAGCGCGAGGGACCTCCAGTTCGGAGACGGGCAGTGGGTAAGAGGGAAATCACTTGATACATTCTGCCCCCTGGGGCCGTGGATCGTGACAACTGACGAGTTAAAGGAACCCGATTCCCTCTATATTAAATGCAGTCTTAATGAGCTGCTTATGCAGGATAGCAACACCGGTCTGATGCTTTTCAAAATTGCTGATCTGATCAGTTATATCTCCTGTAATTTTACACTTCTTCCGGGTGATGTCATCCTCACCGGCACACCCCACGGTGTCGGGACATTTCGTGAACCATCCATCTATATGAAGAATGGGGACAGGGTTACAGTCGAAATAGAGGGGATCGGAGCACTTACAAATTTCTGCAAAACTACATTATAAAAAGTGTGAAAGGTTGTTTTACTTATGACAATAAAAAAAAAGATAAACGAATTTCTTTCCCGTGCTTCACGTCTTGTCAAGGGCGGAGGCGAGGTATCTGTGCAGAAGCAGATGAAGAGCGGAAAGCTTAATGCCAGGGAGAGGATAGATATAATACTTGACCAGGATACCTTTTTTGAGACAGACCTCTTTGTAGAGCATACTGCAAAGGATTTTGGAATGGAGTCACAGAAACTTGCCGGGGACGGTGTTATAACCGGTTTTGGCAAGGTGGGCGGAAGGGCTGTTGCCCTTTTTGCACAGGATTTTACTGTTGCTGGCGGTTCGCTTGGAAAGGCGCATGCGGGCAAGATTACGAAGATCATGGATTCAGCCGGTGATATGGGTATACCGCTTATAGGTATAAATGATTCTGGCGGTGCAAGGATACAGGAGGGTGTTGATTCCCTGTGCGGATATGGTGATATATTTTACAGGAATACGCAGTTGAGCGGGGTGATCCCTCAAGTTTCCCTTATCCTTGGCCCGTGTGCCGGAGGGGCAGTCTATTCACCGGCATTAACCGATTTTGTCTTTGTTGTAGATAAAATCTCCAATATGTTTATCACCGGTCCGCAGGTGATAAAATCGGTAATAGGCGAGGAGATAGATGCAGAAAGACTTGGTGGCGCAGTGACCCATGCCGCATTAACAGGCAATGCACATTTCTATGCGAAAACAGAGGCAGAGGCCTTTGAACAGATAAGGGGCTTGCTCTCATTTCTGCCATCCAACTGCACGGAGATGCCGCCTGTTCAGGATGAATTCAGGTCACCATCAAAACCCCTTGAAGGACAGGATGTACTGCCAAATGACCGCAAAAAATCATATGATGTTAAGGATATCATAAAGGGGATACTGGACAGCTCTTACTTCTTTGAGGTGCAGGAGCATTTTGCAAGAAATATCATTGTCGGGTTCGGACGCATTTGCGGAAGGTCTGTGGGCATTATTGCAAATCAGCCAATGGTGCTTGCGGGTGTCCTTGATGTTAATGCATCTGACAAGGCATCAAGATTCATAAGGTTCTGTGATGCCTTTAATATCCCTCTTGTAACATTTGTGGATACACCGGGGTACCTCCCCGGAATAGACCAGGAGCATTCAGGCATAATAAGGCACGGTGCAAAGCTCCTTTATGCCTACAGCGAGGCAACTGTCCCCAAGTTTACAGTGGTAATGAGAAAGGCCTATGGCGGCGCATATATTGCCATGTGCAGCAGACACCTCGGTGCAAACATGGTGATTGCCTGGCCAACAGCCGAGATAGCGGTAATGGGGTCTGAAGGGGCTGCAAACATCATATTCAAGAGAGAGATAGCAAACAGCCATGAGCCTGAAAAGACAAGGCTTGAAAAGGTAAAAGAGTATGAAGAGAAGTTTGCAAACCCCTATGTGGCCGCTTCAAGGGGTTATGTGGATATGATAATCGAGCCCCATAAGACAAGGGATGCGCTTATTAAGGCACTTGAACTCGCAAAGACAAGACGCGCACCTCAATACATGAAACGACACGGGAATCTGCCTCTTTAGGATATAAAAATGGATAAAAAATTACAGTACCTCATAATTGATGATACAAGTTATGAAACCGAGATACCTGATGGGTATATCAGGAAGGTAATAAAAGAGCCTGCGGGGCAAAAAAATATACGTGCGGTTATACCGGGTGTAATATCAGAAATCAGGGTGAAAAAGGGGCAGATGGTATTCAAAGGGCATGTGGTTGTTATTCTCGAGGCTATGAAGATGCTCAATGCAATTGAGGCTGAAGCTGATGGAAAGGTGGCAGAGATACTGGTTGCTGCAGGAGACAGGGTTGCAAAAGGGCATCTTTTGATAAAGATGGAATAATTTTTTATTTAGCTTTTTTTTGATGTGTCATTAATAAAAAAAATGGTAATATCCCGGCCTGTTCACAACCATGTTTCAGAGTTATTTTTCTCACCTAACAAGGAGATATTCAGATGAATATCCGGATCGGTACAGAGTTATCAGTAATCATAAAGGGGCAGGAGGAGCTATTTACTGCCTGTTATATTGGCGAAAATAATAAAAGGCAGATTGTCCTGACATTTCCGGAAGAAAGATCCTCCTGTTTTAAAAAGGTAAAGTCACCTGAAAAGATAACAGTACAGTTTTCCGATAAAGGCGCAAGATACGAGTTCAGCACTGTTATACTCAATCTGCTTGATGAACCTCTCCATCTTGCTGTGCTTGATCATCCTTCAGAAATAATTAAAACAGATAAAAGGGCCTCTGACAGGATCAACTGCCTTATTTCGGCAAAACTTGATGCCCATTCAGATAAGGGTTCTGCACCAATTCTTGGCGTAATAGAAAACATTAATAAAACAGGGTGCCTCTGCCTGATAAAGGAGATGGAAGCGGGCCTGATATCATTAACAAATGGTGATAAGGTAAATATCAGCTGTCAGTTCCCTGGCCTTGTTGGAGAGCAGAGTGCGGGAGGAAGCGTGGCCCGTATCAGGAGGGAGAAAAAGGATATTTTTATAGGGATTCACTTTGATGAAAAGATATGGTGGGTGCCCCCATATGAAAGAAAGTAAACCACAATGTTAAAGGAGATAAAGTGGGAGTTTGTAAGGGATATCAAGGCCCCTGAACCGGATAAAGAGCCCGCTATTTTACGCCCCTACCTGGATTTTTACGGCCTTGTAAAGCCCCCCTTTACCATCACCCCTGACCCTGAATTTCTTTTTTCCTCCTCCACCTATAAAACCGTCCTTGAAGATATCCTGTATGGCATTGAGGCGGGCATGGGCTTTATACTCCTTACAGGTGAGGTGGGCACAGGCAAGACAACACTCTGCAGGGCTATCCTGGATAACCTTGAAGGGAAGGCAGAGACAGTATACATAATCAACCCATCCCTTTCCGGCATGGAGATCATTGAGGCCATCCTTGATGACCTTGATATAGATCATTCGCCCAATTCATCAAAAAAGGTCTTGATTGATATCCTGAACCGTTTTTTGCTTAACACAACCAGGAAGAGGCCGGTTGTGATCATAATAGATGACGCACAGACCATGACCCCTGGCGGGCTTGAGAATTTAAGATTATTAAGCAACCTTGAAACAGACAAAAAGAAGCTCCTCCAGATTGTACTGGCAGGTCAGCCTGAACTGCAAAAGATATTGTCGCAACCGGAATTAAGGCAGCTGAGGCAGCGCATCAGTATAAGCTGCCGACTGGGGCTGTTAAGTTATGCAGAGCTCAAACAGTACATATCCCTTCGTCTTTTTGTGGCAGGTGACAGGGGGCATACAGGTTTTACCGGAGGTGCCATTAAAAAGATTTACATGGCATCACATGGAATACCAAGACTGATTAATATCATCTGTGATTACGCACTTATGGCGGGTTATGTATCAAACAGCCCTGTTGTTAGAAAAAGGGATGCTATTCGGGGTATCAGTGAGCTGAGGCAGCAGGCAATACTCGATAAACCATTTTTATCCGGTATGCAGATACTTTATCCACTAAAAAAGAGGTTAAGAGCGGAACTCACCATCCTCTTATTATGCCTTATGGTACTGGTAATTGTGCACAGCAACAATATTTACATTTTTAGTAATGAGCGCAATTTGCCTGTTAAAAAAAATGAACAGGCAGGCCTGGCAGATCTGCCTTTGATAGAACCTGCTGTAAGTATAATTCCTGAGAATAGTGGAGCGACAAAGAGAGTTGCTGATGCAGCAGCGGTGAATAGTGAAGCTGCATCAACTGATATGGAGAATATTTCTATTAAAAAAAATTATATCATTCAGCTCTTTTCATATAAGACCATGAAGGAGGCTTTCAGGGGTGGCACACTACTCAGGCAGCAGGGGGTTGATGCACACTGGAATGCTGTTCATATGACAACAAATGGAACATGGTACAGGGTGTATCAAGGGGGGTTTGAGTCAGAAAAGGGAGCGAAGGCCTATATGAATGATGCAGGGCTTAAGGATGGTATTATTCTCTACGCCCCCTGGACAGTGGTAATAGACCCAAAGAATGGAGATGAGGGTATTAAAGATATAAGCAGGGTTCTTATTGAAAAGGGGTATGACCCTCTTATTGAAGAAAATGTAAATGGGGAGACACGTTTGATACTGGGGGCATATATCAGCCATGAACGGGCCATGCGTGCAAGCCGGGAGATAATTGATCTCGGGTATGATGCAAAACCAGTGGAGAGGCTATGACTCTGCCGGGTAAATATAACAGGTGAAAGTAGAATGAGCCTTCTGAATGAAGCATTGAGAAAAAACAGATCAGAACAAGACCGGCAGGTGATCTATGCTGCACCTTCACAGGAGGCTATCAATTCTAAAAGGGTATTATTATATATAGTGTTATTTTTAGTTCTTGCAGCAGGGTTTTCATATATGTGGATAAGGGAGAATCATAAGTTATCAGTCTCTTCTGAAACCCAAAATGGGCCTGTAAACAGTATTACAAGCTCCATACCAGGGCCGGTTGCCCCATCAGTAAAGGTAGATACAGAAACAAAAGAAACAGCGTTCAATGTGACAAAGGAGGCTGAGATCATTATTCCTGAAAAGGAAATCCAGGCAGCTCCTGATAAAGTGACAACATCTGTATCTGCATCGAATGAAAAGGTGCAGGAGGCAGAGGTTGCTATAGACAGGGGCAGAGTTGAAATTCACACAGAACAGCCTGAAAATGAGGAGTATTTTTTACGAAAGGCGGTTCAGCTGCACAGGGAGGCAAAGCCTGAAGCAGCGCTTATGATGTATAAAAAGGCCTCTGCACTGAATCCATCTAATTCGGAGGCGCTTTTTAATATGGCCTCCATATATATTACTATGGCCAGATATCAGGATGCATATGAGATATTATCAGCGCTTATTAAAATGGATGAGGCTGATACAAAGACAATGCTGAACCTTGCTGTGGCTGAAATAGGGCTTGAAAAATACTCTGATGCACTTTTGCACCTTGATAACCCCGGTGTTCCTGACCCCGGGCTTTTATTTGAGATATCCTTTCACAGGGGTGTAGCCTTAAGCCGTATCGGGCGGCCTGATGATGCGATAAAAAGCTATAAGGGTGCTGAAAAGATCAACAGTAATAACCCTGCATTACTTCTTAACATGGCTGTGCTCTATGACAGGTATGGGAGATACAGCGAGGCGGTTGACTATTATACAAAACTCATTAACAGTGATTCTTCCAGGTCCGTTGAAATGGGTGTATACAAAAACAGGATCAAACAACTGAGCGCCCATTTGCACGGGTCGAGTGAAAATGGATTTGGTAAGGAGTAAGAGTGAGAGTAAGAGTAAGAGCAAGAGCAAGAGCAAGAGTAAGAGTAAGAGTATAGTCGCTGCATATAATATGTTTTCATTATGATTTATCAGAATTTGTGAGGCGAAGAGAATGAATAAATTCTTAGGTGAAATTCTTATTGAACTTGGATTCGTTGATGAGAGCCAGTTAAAGATGGCCCTTGATGAAAAAAACAAGACCGGCTCTCTGCTTGGTGATGTGCTACTCAGGCTTGACTGGGTTACAGAGGAGCAGCTTCAGACCGCTATTGCCATACAGAGTGGGGCAAAGATACTTGATATCCAATCTACCAAGATAGACCAGTCGCTTGTAGCAGACATACCAATGGATTTTGCCATTGCAAAAGGAATCTTCCCCCTTGAAAAGGTGGATAATATCCTCAAGGTGGCAACCAGCAACCCCTTTGATGTTATTACTCAGGATGAACTTACCAGAATGACAGGGTTCAGGGTTGAGACCTATATTGCGCCAAAGGTCTGGATATCAGAGACAATAGACCTTTACTACAAGGCCGCGGTAACCATCGATGAAAATATAGAAAAGATAACAAGGGCTAATATTCAGGTGGAGGAAGACTCTGATCATATAATCAGACTTGCGGACCTCCTTATCGACAAGGGGAATATTCTTGAGGCAAGCGATATTCACATAGTGGCTGATACAAAGCTTGTACGCATATATTACCGTGTGGACGGGGTGCTTCAGCAGGCATATCTTTTCAGTAAAAACCTTCACAAGAGTCTTGTTCAGCGTTTTAAAATAATGGGTGATATGGATATCTCCAAATCACATGTCCCTCAGGATGGACGCATTCAGCACAGGGGCCACTCGGGTGATATAGATATCAGGCTTTCTACATTTCCCACACAGTTTGGAGAGACTGTGGTTATGAGGCTTTTAAGGTCATCAAAGGGTGTTGTACCGCTTGCCAGGCTTGGTTTTGAAAGCGATGACCTTGAAAAATTTGAGAAAACACTTAACAGGCCCTATGGCCTTGTTCTTGTTACAGGGCCCACAGGCTCAGGCAAGACATCAACCCTCTATTCAGCTCTGATGAGCATTCTGAGCCCTAATATCAATGTAATGACGATTGAAGACCCTATTGAATATGTGATACCGACCATCAGGCAGACAGCGGTGAATCCGAAGGCAGGGCTCACCTTTGCAACCGCTCTTCGGTCTGCTATGCGCCAGGACCCTGATGTAATACTTGTGGGCGAAATAAGGGACACTGAAACAGCAGAACTGGCCCTTGGCGCATCAGTTACAGGTCATCTTGTTTTATCCACTCTGCATACAAATGATTCATCATCTGCTATAAGCAGGCTCCTGGATCTTGGCACAACACCAAATATGCTCGCCTCGGCTGTTACCATGGTGCTTGCTCAGAGGCTCATAAGGTTTGTCTGCCCCAAATGCTCTAAGATTACTCCTATAGAGGCAGGTGAAAGGGATATCTTTATAAGAAACGGCATTGAACCACCTGATAAACTGGCAAGGCACACAGGGTGCGACGGGTGCAGCAATACAGGCTATGTTGGCCGGTCAGGGGTTTATGAGATACTTATAGTGAACCGTGAGATAGAACAGTTGATTGCCACAGGGGCACCAAGCAGTAAAATCGAGGAGGCTGCAATAAAGGCAGGTACAACTTTGATGATAAGGCAGGCGCTGAAAAAGGTGGCCAGACAAATAACAACTCTTGACGAGGTATACAGGGTAATAGCAGATGCCTAGATATCATTACAAGGCTGTTGATGAAAAGGGAGTTGTTTTCAGAGGGGCATTGACCGCATTTGATGAAGAGGACCTTGATTCAAGACTTACGCAAAAGGGTCTTACATTGATAAGCGGGAAAAAAAACAGGGCAGGGCGGTTTGCCGGCCTTAATGGTTCAGGCGGGATCAAACCAAGGATGCTTATCGAGTTTTATTACAGGTTGTCCCAGACCCTTGAGCTGGGGCTCCCCATCATAAGCACACTTGATGACAGCTCCATGCTCACACCCTATAAACCTTTAAGAAAGATATCCCAGGAGATAAAGGTAGCTCTTGAGAGTGGTAAGACACTTCATGAGGCTATGTCACAGTTCCCAAAAGTTTTTACGAAGCTTGATCTTGGCCTTATTCGTATGGGTGAGGAATCAGGGAATCTCCCGGCCTGCATAAATGATCTCGCATCATTTCTGGAATGGAAGGAGGAGACCAGGTCTGCAATCAAGAGAGCGACCATCTATCCTTCATTTATCCTTCTTGTCATACTTGCTGTTATAGGTGTCTGGATAGGTTATGTTTTGCCCCAGATGGCAGCAGTTCTGACAGATATGGGGATAACCCTTCCTGTCATGACCAGATGGGTGCTGGCAGCAAGCCTGTTTGTGCAGATCAACTGGTTTTTTATTGCAGGTGGAATCGTCTTTTTAATCCTGCTCCTGCTTCTTTTCAAGAAGAGTCATCACGGGGGAATACTGGTTCATAAATACATACTTAAATTCCCTGTTATTGGCGATGTCGCAGCAAATATTACCTATGCCCGAATCAGCCACTATTTTGCCACCATGCATGAGGCAGGTATTAACATAAAAAGTATTTTTGAGATACTGCTGGATAATGTGCTGGGAAATCTGTTTATTGAAGAGCGGCTCAGGTTAGCCTATGATGGTATTCTAAAAGGACAGTCCATAGCAGAAAGCCTTGAGACATCAGGGGGCTTTCCACCCCTTCTTCTTGGCGCGATTAAAAATGGCGAATCAACAGGCACCCTTGGTGCCTCTTTTAACAGGCTTGGCGATTTTTTTGATAAAGAGGTAAAGAGGGTTGTTGAGGTGATGGTAAGCTCCTTTGAACCTGTTACCATACTTTTGCTGGGCGGTGTTTTCGGAATAATTGTGCTATCAATACTGCTGCCATTATATGATGTGATTGGTCAGGTTGGTAAGGCTTATTAGTAGACTACAGATTTATCTTGCTCTCACTCTTGCTCTTAATCTTAATCTTAATCTTAATCTTAATCGCAATCGCAATCGCAATCGTAATCGTAATCCAAATCGAGACTCGAAACTCGAATTAAAAACGATTTCGATAACGATTTCGATTTCGAAAAAAGGATAAAGCTGATGCCGACATTTTTATTATGTAACAGGACGATAGGGCACGCTGCAGCGTGCCCCTACAAATGGAAATTATGGTACGCTGATGAGTGTCCCCTCACCAGCAATGGTAATAGGTGTATTGGGATTTGATGCAACGATGGCCCCGCCGCCGCTTGCGGCGCTTCTGATGGAAAACTGTTCACCTGAAATTATCCTGAATGAGACTGCACTGCCAGGGGCAACAAGACCAATGTCAGAGCTTTGGGTAATGTTGTAGACGAAAATATTAGCTGCTGAGCCATTATTGACAGAGAGCACCGGGTTACCACATATCTCACCATAAAGAGGGTATCCACTTATATAGACAACCAAGTCATCAAAGGTATTGTCAGGGGGGCGCCTGATAAAATTGGGCGCCCCATCCCTGTTATCACCACGATGGGTTCCCGCTGTAACATCATCAAAGACATTGCCATCATTATCAGCATCCTTTGGGCCTGCGCTTACGAGAACAGCTGCTACTGAAAAGGCTGTGGTTGATCCGTCAGAATCAACCACAAGGGGAGAGCCTGCCAGACCTGCCCTCAAGGCGCTGCAGCTATTAGACCTGCTTGTCCCCAGGTTGCTGTTAAGGGCATAACCTATTACCCTGCTGTTTGCATCTCTCGGTTTCATGCCCAGGGTCAGGTATGGCAGCTCCCCGGTAGCTAATAAGTTGTTTTCCCACCCGTCGCCATTGGTATTGTCAGCCCATGGGAGTTTACCATGTATCTTTGCATAACTTATCAGTGCAAATTTCGCCTCATTAAGATAATCAGCGTTTTCGTTTCTGATCTTTCTTTCGGAAAGCATGCCCATTAAAGAGACCCCTCCACCTGCCAGAAGCCCGATGATCACCATTACAATGGCGATTTCTATGAGGGTGAATCCCTTTTCACTTGTTACTTTCAGCTTTGTCATATGGTTGTACTAGATCAGAATCTCCATGCGAAGTTTGGTATTGTTGTCCCGGCAGTATATGCAGCGCTTCCCCTGATATCGCCGGTGTTGTTGACCCCGTCATCATATTTGGTGTCAATCTCCTGGCATACCTCGGCAGGGATATTAGTGGCTATTATATGATTTCTGTTACCGCTGCCACCAATGTTATTATACTGTAAGGTTATAGTGCCTCCAAATGCATGTGTTGGCAAGGTTGTACCGTTTCCAGATAAAAGCCCGGCAAGATGCAGATCTTCCATTGCCCATCCGGTGTTTTCATTAAATTGGCCGTTATTATTGCCATTATTCGCATCTCCGGGGGGTGAATTCGGGTCGTTTTCATCACCCGGAAGCATTCGGAAACGATCCTGATAGGAAATGGCTGCTGCCCTTAAACCATCGACATCAGTTACCAGCCTTTTTACCCTTGCATTCTGGATCATGGACTGTCCTTTGAGTACACCACCAATAAGAAGGCCGATAATTACAAGAACAATTGCAATTTCAATTAGCGTGAATCCCTTCTGATTTTTACATGAAGTTTTAAACATTATAATCTCCTTTCTATGTCAGGTTAATTTTTATGCTTCTTTTATTTCATTATATGGGGGGTAATAAAAATTACCAGCTCCCTGTTTTCCTTTTTTTCTTCCATATGTTTAAAAAGTGAACCAAGAAGGGGTATCCTTCTTAAGCCGGGTAACCCGTTTTCATCAAGCTGGCTGATCTGGCTTATAAGCCCTGCTATGACAATGGAGCGCCCTTGCTCTACCCTTACAGTTGTGGCCAGCTCCTGAAGATCTATTATGGGGTTTGATATGGCCTGAGCTGTTTCTCCTGATGTTGGGAGTTCAACGTTCTCTTCACGCTGAATGCGGGTGATAGTGGGCACTATATTGAGTGTAACCATCCCGGTATTGGATATTCTCGCGGTAAGGCCTAACTGTAGACCGAGGATTGCCCTCTTTATACTTGCATCAACTGTAACTGTCCCTGATTCAAGATCCCTTTCTACACCTTCAATATCACCATATGGGAACTGATACCCCACAGTCATGATTGCAGACTGACCATTCATGACAGCAACGTGGGGGTTGGAGAGTGTAGATACATCTCCCTGTGTAAGCAGAAAATCCAGGACTGTGCTGAAGCGTGAATAATCCGCCTTAAGGATAGTGCCTCCGCTATTGAAATTGATCTCAAATTCATCTGTCAGGTCGCTGCTCTTAAAATATGCATCGAATTTTGACCAGTCTATCCCGTATTTGTTATCTCTGTTCAGACTTACTTCAACTATCTTCGCCTCAAGGAAAACCTGCCTGTGCAAAGAGTCAGAAAGTGAATCCAGAAAGTTCACCATGACCGAGACCTTTTTTGGTGTATCGGCCATGTAGATCACACCGGCATTCCTGCTTATACGCAGGGTGCCCTCTTCTGATTTTAGCCCTTCAAGGGCAGTCTGTATGCTGGCCCACACATCAGTATTTTCGGCTGATCTCTTTGCCTTTAATTGTATCTTGCCACTTACTCCAGCCCCTGCGACTCCTGATGCAAGCATATCCCCGCCGATCTCTATATCTGTTTCATTGGATATATCAAGGTAGTCGAAGTGGTATGTGTGTTCCTGAAACCTTTGTATGTTAAGACAATTATCGGTTATAGACCATGCGAAACCTGCGCCCCTCACAACCGCCATTTCAAGGACCTCTTCAAGTGTTGCATTTTTGAGGGTTATGGTTACAGGTCTGGTGAGATCAACAGCACTTTCAACACTAAGATTCATGTCAGAATCCTTCATGAGTGCATTGATTATGCTTCCGATCGGGGCGTTTTCAAATGTCATGGAAAATATCTTTTGTTCTGTATCAAGCCCTTTTGTAACAGGGGTGAGCTCTTCGGTAAAAGGCGGAGGCCCCGGCTCAGCAGCCTTTTTCTGCTGCTCAATCATCTCACCGGGCTTTATCATCTCTATTGGTGTAAAACCGGCCTTGTTTTTACGATCAGGGGTCGAACAGGCGCAAAAGAATGCTATCAATATGATGGATGATATTAGGATTGCTCTTTTCATTATTCCCCCTGGTCCACTGAATAGAGGGGTTTCGGGGCATCAACGAAAAAACGCTGCCCGTTTTTCTTAAAGGAGACACCCTCTTTTGTTATTTTTTCTATCATATACCCTGATACCTCATCCTTTTCAAAATAGGTAATGCCATTAATCAATGCCGATGCTTTCTGTTTAGTAAGGGTGCCCGATGATATGATAATCCCCATAATAACTGGTGGAATATCTTTCTCTTCATATCGGACAACCTCCTGAATCTCTTGAGAAGATATTATGGGTTCGGGAGTGTTTACAGGTTTTAGAGCAGGTATCTCTTTAATAAGTGTATCAATGGATTTACTCCAGTCCCTTTTTCCTCTCTCTTTAATAAGCCCCTCAAGATTATTCCATTTCTGTTTGGCAAGCCTTGATTCGGATGAGACCCCGACAAGCGGGGTGTCATAGAGGAGCAACAGCTTTACGCCGCTGTACCAGAGTAAAAACAAGGCTGCCAGAAAAAAGAGGGCTGTTATTATTTTTATCCTGCTTACTGTTTCAACCAATTGTCACACCTGTTTTATCTGTTTGCCCCAGTCTTGTCAGATGACTGGTTATTCATAATATGATACCTGTAATCCATCAGTATTTCACATTCTGCCGGTTTACCCGAAAGACCCTGTTCCAGTTTTATCCGTTTAAAGAAAAGGAATGTATATTCTGTCTGGAGTATCCTGATCACATCCAGGCCATTCTTAAACGGGCATTTGAAGGTAAGCCTGACAGGCAGCCTGTCGCCAGTGGATTGGTTTGTATCCATTTCAACCTTTAGTTCTGTAAGATTATGTTTAACCCCAACCCTGCTGAATATATCATTCAGAAATACAGTGCTAAGCTTAAGTGATTCTGTGGCGTGAGAAAGAAATTTTTCCTGTTCCATGACAATACTGATATTATCTGCGTTTTCTCTCCAGAAATCGGTATCCTTTTTAAGTATCTCCCTTCTTTCCCTAGCATCAAGTATATTATTGATGATATTGATATTCATATAACAGATAATAAAACAACCGGTCCAGACAACTGTAAGCAGAAACCATTTGATTTTAATTTCTTTTGTCATATGAGATCCAGCCTGAATGAGATGTGGTAAATAAGCCTGGTGGTCCCAGGCTGTTTTTCTGTCATTTCTATCTCTATGTTATCAATGGTTATCTGGTTAGATATATTTAGATTGGTATTGATGTTTTCCACCAGGCTTCTGAGCGTAGAGCTGAAATCATTTATATCGTCAGCAGCTGCCTGCCCCCTGAAATAGATGGATGGGGATGGCTCCTGTTCAATCTCCAGTGATTCGATAACAATATTCTGCGGCAAAGAGGCCGCAAGTCTGCCAATCACAGAGAGGGGTTTTTCTCTTTCGTTATCAGCCAGAAGTGAATCAAGCGTATTATTATAGTGTTCAATAACTGCCTTTGGGTCCTCCTCACCTGTAATAATGGCGGATGATTCCCTGCGTGAGACATTGATTAAAAAAGATAATTCAGCGCAAAGCATAACAAGCAGAACAAGACCTATAATGATGCCCGTTATCTGTATCCTGTTTGTTTCTATCTCCTTAATCAGAAGGCGGTCGGAGACTCCAGGCACACTATCAGGTGAGGTCAGTTCTTCAGGTGTAAAGTCTGCTGCAAGCCCGAGCTCTTCTGACAAAGTGCGGGCATCCCTTATGCCGGCTGTTTTTTCATCAAGAACAGTGATATTCCTTCCTATCTTTTCTCTGAGCCGGTCAGTATTGTCATCAGCCCTTGATACCAGAAAAATCCTGTCAAGCTGTGCCTTTGTGCGCTGGGATAAATGATAGGCTGACTGGTTTATTTCATATGTTAATGTATCAGCCCTGGATGAGTCATCTCCTGATACCTCGGGCAAAGGTATTGTTCTTGAGAATAAAAAATTGCCCTTATAAAAAAAGAGGAGAAAGCACTCCCTGTTGATAAGATATAAAAGGCCAATGTTCTGCTTTTCAAATGAACCAACGCTCCTTTTTAACCTTGCATTCCAGATAAGCCCCGGTGAAGCAATGCGTACAGGTCTGAACCTGTGAACTGCCAGGCGCTCTAAAAGCTCGCCTGCCTTTGGCTCCTGCATGAAAAGAGAGACGATCTCCTGACTGCCTTTTGTCTTTCTTGCGACATCATAGGAAAAGAGATTTTGTACACCCTGGTTTTGGGGAAACTCAACCTTTAATTTTCGTGAGATAAAGGACTCTATTGCCGATTTATCGGTTGATTGGAAATCATACGTCCTGCTGCCCAGCCAGAAATCCGGCACCACCAAAAGCGGAAAATCATAATCCTGAAATTTTATCTCTGAGATCTCTATTACTGTATCTGTATCAAGAAAACTGGAAATGGAAAAGGTATCAAGGATTTGCTGTTTTTTATGATGGTCATAGGAGATAAAAAACAGGTTGTCGTCATGGATAACGATCAGCCCCTGTTTTTTGTTTTTAAACATGTTTTTTCCCGGACATTGAAGTCTCGTTTAAAAAATAAATTTTATTCAACTTAACTGATAAATATTATTGAAGAAAAACAGTAAGTATTTACAATGTGATTTGTTCTGTGTCAATAAAAAGTATCAAAATTCTAAAGTGGATTGTTGAGTAGACAGCAAACCTTGCGCCTTTATCCTTTATCTTTAATCTTTGAGCTTTGAGCTTCAAGCTTTGAGCCTCAAGCCCTGCGCCCCTCCTTTATGCCTTGTCATAATGGCTGAACTGCATGCTGTAGGTTGCCCTGCCCTGGGTCTCTGATCTGAGAGAGGTGGAGTAGCCAAACATCTTTGACAGGGGCACGCTTGCATCTATCACCTGCACCGGACCCTTGGCCGTGATCCCCTCAATCTTGCCGCCCCTTGAATTGAGACTCCCTATTACATCCCCCATGAACTCGTCAGGCACCAGTACCTCAACCTTCATAATGGGTTCAAGGAGCTGAGGCTCGCCCTTGACGCAGGCGCTGTTAAAGGCCATGGTCGCAGCCACCTTGAAAGCCATTGCGTCAGAGAAAGATTCATCTACCTTTACATCAATGAGGGTGGTTTCCACATCGATTACAGGGTATCCCATCATGATGCCGCCGGATGCAGCCTCATTGATACCCTCTTTTATAGCATCAATAAATTCCTGTGTGAGAGCAGGATCAGTGCATTTATTTACAAACTGGTTTCCTTTCCCCCTTGAAAGTGAAGATATCCTGATCTTTACACCGGCAAAGTGTTTCTGACCGGCAAGCTCCCTTTCAAAGGTCTCTTCATGCTCCACATCCTTTGATATGGTCTCCCTGAACACAACCTGCTGTTTGCCCTGGTTTGTATCCACCAGGTATTCTCTTTTTATCTTGCCGATAATGATATCAAGATGCAACTCACCCATGCCTGAAATAATTATCTGCCCTGTTTCATCATCTATACGATATTTGAATGTGGGGTCTTCGTCAGAAAGCTTGGCAAGCACATCAAGGAGTTTATCCTGATCCTGTATCTTTTTGGGTTCAACAGCCACAGAGATAACCGGCTCATAAACATTTATTGCCTCAAGCAGTATGGGTTTATCTTCAGTGCAGAGTGTATCACCCGTGCTGGAGATCTTTAGGCCCATTGCCGCTACAATATCCCCTGCTGATGCGCTCTCTATGCGCTCACGCTTGTTAGAGTGCATCTTGAGCAGCCTTGAGAGCTTTTCCTTAACCCCTTTGACAGGGTTGTAGACCGTGTCACCGACATTTATGACGCCGGAATAGACCCTGATAAATGTCATTTTCCTGCCCTGATCCATCATCACCTTGAAGACAAGTGCGGCAAAAGGTCCTTTCGGGTCTGACGCCCTGGTCTCCTCCTCAAGGCTTACAGGCAGGTGCCCTTTGATAGCAGGCACATCAATGGGTGATGGCAGGTAATTGACTATTGCATCGAGAAGCGGCTGAACCCCTTTGTTTCGTAGAGAGCTTCCGCAGAAAATAGGCACGCATTCGAGCTTAATTGTAGACTGACGAATGGCCTTTTTAATGTCTGCTATATCTATTTCCTCTTCTGCCAGATACTTTTCCATTATGGTGTCATTGTATTCTGATAATATCTCAAGAATATGATCCCTGTAGATAAGCGCCTCATCCATAAGTTCATCAGGGATTGGGAGCTCATTATATTCCATACCAAGGCTCTCTTCATCCCACGTAATGGCTTTCATTTTAAGGAGGTCTATCACCCCTTTGAAACTCTCTTCTGAACCCCAGGGGAGCTGGAGTATGAGAGGCTTTATGCCGAGACGATTTTTCATCATCTCAACAACCCTGAAAAAGTCTGCACCTATCCTGTCCATCTTGTTAACAAAGGCAAGTTTTGGCACGTGATAGTGGTCAGCCTGGTGCCATACTGTCTCAGACTGGGGCTCAACACCTCCCACAGCACAGAAAACACCGATAGCTCCATCCAGCACCCTTAAGGACCTTTCTACCTCAATGGTGAAATCAACATGGCCTGGCGTATCTATAATATTGATTATATGGTTGCTCCAGTTGCAGGATGTAACAGCAGATGAAATGGTGATGCCCCTTTCCCTCTCCTCCAGCATCCAGTCCATTGTGGCCTCGCCATCATGCACCTCACCCATCTTGTGCACCTTGCCAGTGTAATAGAGGATTCTTTCTGTTGTAGTGGTTTTGCCTGCATCAATATGGGCAATAATGCCTATGTTTCTTGTATTTGTAAGTTTCGGAACCGGGGCCATATGTGAAATTCTCTTTATTTATAACAGTTAATATTAGCTAGTGTTCGTTCAAAAAATTATTGTTTTTGTATGAAAGCCTTCAGCCTATAGCTGAATGCTTTATTCTGACCATTTGACACGAGGCGTAAATTTAAGGTATCCTTCTCCGCCTGTCAAGGTAATTACTGTGTATTGAAAAGGATAGATTTTGTCTGAGTATACTCATAATAAGCTTATGGAGATGTACAACCTGATGCTTGAACGGCTGGGGCCACAGCAATGGTGGCCTGGTGATGGGCCATTTGAGATGATGGTGGGGGCTCTCCTCACACAGAATACAAGCTGGACTAATGTGGAAAAGGCCATTAATAACCTGAAGGGAATGAACCTGCTCACAGTTCAAGCCATCCATGAGCTCTCAAAAGAAAAACTTGCAGAGATTATCAGGCCGGCAGGTTATTATAATATTAAAGCTGCCAGGCTCAAGAATCTTGCTAGTATGCTTATGGAAAGGTATGAGGGCGATATCGTAAGGCTTTTTGATGAGGGTACTGATGTTCAGCGTGAAGTGCTATTATCAGTCAAAGGCATAGGGCCTGAGACAGCAGACAGCATCATCCTGTACGCTGCACATAAACCGGTTTTTGTTATAGATGCATACACCTACAGGATACTCAATCGTCATAATATGGCAGATGATCAGGCCACATATGATGAGATCCAGGAGCTGTTCATGTCAAACCTTGAACCGGATCATGAGCTCTTTAATGAGTTTCATGCCCTTATTGTGAAAACAGCGAAACTCTATTGCAGAAAAAACCCTCAATGTGATGAATGCCCCCTTAATGGATGGGGAAAGGATTAAATTCCATTGGTTCTAAAGAGATAAAAAAGGGCTGATCTATGCAGGTATTCAAACCTAAGAAAATTATAATTTCATTAAGTGCCATTGTTATTTTTGCAGGCGCTCTAGCTATTACAGGGATTGGACACTATCTTACTGCCCCGAAGGCTGAACATGGAGATAACAGGGTATTTATCATACAGAATGGCATGAACCTGAGAAATATCTCTGAGTCGCTTGAAAAGGAGGGCCTTATAAGAAGCAGCCTGGCATTCATGATCAGGGCGCGGTTTAAAGGCCTGGGCCGCATGATAAAGGCAGGGGAATACAGCCTTAATCCTTCAATGACACCTGAAAGAATCATGTGGATGATTACAAGGGGCGAGGTTGTTGCATACAATGTGACCATACCAGAGGGTTTTACCATAGCACAGATTGCAGAGGTGGTTTCATCATACAGCCTGATTACTAAAGAAGAATTTCTTCAGTATGTGAACCAGGATGGCATAGAGAGGATGTACGGGCTTAAAGGGCCGGGGCTTGAAGGGTATCTTTATCCTGATACATACCGCTTTGCACGGGGGCTTAATGCAAAGGCAATAGTTGATACCATGATCATGCGATTCAGGGCAATCACAGAGCCACTTGAAGATCGTTTGCTTGAAAGTGGAATGGGCCTTCATGATGTTGTAACACTTGCATCGATCGTGGAAAAGGAGACAGGAAACCCTGATGAAAGACCTCTTATTGCCAGCGTTTTTCTTAATAGGCTAAAAAAAAATATGAGGCTTGACAGCGACCCTACTGTTATTTACGGCATGAAGGATTTTACAGGTAACATCAGGAAAAAGGATCTCACAGCCTACAGCCCCTATAATACATATGTGATTAGAGGGCTCCCACCCGGCCCCATTGCAAACCCTGGATATTATTCTATAAAGGCAGTGCTGTTTCCCGCAGATACAGAGTTTCTCTATTTTGTCTCTAAAAACGACGGGTCTCACCACTTTTCAAAAGGCATTGCAGAACATAACAGGGCTGTCCGCATTTATCAGAAAAAAAGAGGGTAGTATTTCCCGAAAAACAAATACGTGACATTTTATTTACGTAACCCCATCTTTTGGTATTTGATTTGCAATAATAATATACAGATTTGTTGAGTAATAAGGGCAAATCCCTTAAGATAGCGAAATAACTGATAAAAAGAATAATTTAACAGATCATTGAAAGGTGATAAATGAAATATAGTTCAAAAAAAAATACATAGTAAAGTTTATTGTATATTTTTTTATAGGTTTTGCGGACACACAAAGAAGAAAGGAGTCAGAACATGTTAGCATTAATACTTGTAGTAATAGTCACGCTCTTCAGTACCTATGTAAGCTGCTCAATTAATATTGGGGATATAACCTGGCTGGATTATTACCAGGGAATAATGGCAGGTTTTCTTGCGAGCGGCATTATCCTTCAGGTCTCAAATAAGTGGAGAAGGGTAAAGGAGTTACAGAAACGATCACAGTCTTTTATGAATAATATGAAGGACTGGAGTGATGTAATCCTTTCATAATGCAATAGTTTCTAAAGACAGTAGTATTAAAATGAAGTCTGGGTTTGCTGATAATGCACTCAGGCCTTGATATTCCGGTTTTCAGCTTTCGTGTTTTCAAAAGTTAACTACTTCGGGACACTGAGAAGCCCTGCATCTTTACACAAATAAAAAAACATTTTGCCTGTTTCATGATTTTAGTGGTAATACAAATCTAAAAGACTGGCCAAATAAAACACAAAAAGCCATGATATTGACTTTTAAATATGCCATTTACCCTTATGTTGTGAGTGCTCCTAACTCTCTGAAAGGATTGATTTTTTAGTGATTAAGGTTAGATGCCCCGAATCATATTAAA
>JAFGFM010000180.1 GCA_016931115.1 Deltaproteobacteria bacterium
AACAAGCTGAAATGTATATGGGAAAAATTGGTCAGGTGTAACAAAATTGATATTGTGCACCCTGGACTCATCTATCATAGCCTTTGTCTTTATGTAGAATTCTTCCTGCGTCAGGATCTCCCCAGACCCATCAAGGGATATCTGGTGGTTCTGGCAGAATGTACACCTCAGAGAACACCCGCTGAAAAATATGGTGCCTGAACCTAATGTGCCTGATATGGGTGGCTCTTCCCCAAAGTGGGGACCGATATGGGCAACTCTTAGCTGACTGCTCTGCCCGCAGAATGCCTTTTTTTCAGAACCGGGGACAGTCCTGTCTACACGACATCTTCTCGGGCATAATTCGCATTTTTTAAAAAGTGATAAGTAATCCATCGTTTTAAAGCCTGGATTCCCCGATCAAGTCGGGGAATGACGTCTTTTTTCTTTTCACTTGAACCCTTGATCCCTTGACCCCTTGAACCCTGCTAATCCATATCAAAAAAGGTTCAACTGCTTTTCCTGCTTTTTTCGTTTAAAACTCCCACGCTCAAGGGGCTTTATATTCTTTGCAGGGATCAGATCAATAAACGGCGACCTCTCCATACAGACAAACCGGTTATTAATCTTTCTCATCTTTGCATGAGAGAGTATCAGCCTGTTTTTTGCCCTTGTGATACCCACATAAAAGAGCCTCTTCTCCTCCTCTTCATCACAATCGCCATATATCTTGAGCGGAATGATCTGTTCCTCGCACCCTGTGATAAATACAACAGGCCACTCAAGCCCCTTTGCTGCATGCATGGTCATCACAGCTACCCTGTCACCCTTTACAGCGCTGTTGTCTATGCCCCTTTCAAGTAAGAGTATGTCTGCGGCAGTAAGAGGCCCTGATATCCCGGAGACAGCCTCCTTCAACCTTTCAACACCCCTTTTTACCTCCTCTGTTGAGGGGTCAAGGTTATGAATAGTAACAGCATCATCTATTAACCCTAAAAGACCATTATCTTTTGATAATGCCTCTTTTGACCTGTCCGGTGTGAGGTTATGCTCCCTGACCTTATAGAGGTATCTCTCCCTGTAAAAGAGGTTATCAGGTGAGACCTTTGACCTGATGTATGCCATAAATACATCAACAGGGAATAGCTCTGTAAATGGCTTTTCACCTGATCTGACAAACGGGATACCTGCCCTTGATAATGCCTCAATGATTGCGTCGCCCTGTGAATTGAACCGGTACAGTACTGCGATATCACCAAAGCTCAAATCCTCATCCCCTGTTTCATGGGACTCCACCCTGCCGCTATCAAATGAAAAATGGCTTGTGCCGCCAAGCAGCTTCTCTATTCTCTCAACCACCATCTCCGCCTCTTCATTAGCTGTGCTGCATTCAGCTATACGGATATGATCCCCCTTTCCCCTTGTACCGATAAGCGGCATCGCCTTATCTAGAATTTCAGAGGCCGCCTCAAGTATGATATCCTTTGACCTGTAATTTTTTGTCAGCGTTATCTCATGGGGATTAGGGAAATCGGCAGTAAACCTGCGAAAGTTATTCATATCAGCGCCCCTGAAACCATATATGGACTGGTCAGGGTCTCCTATTGCGCAAATAAGGTTCAGGCCGTCCCATACAATCTGTTTTAGTATGATAGACTGTAGCAGGTTTGTGTCCTGGTATTCATCCACAAAAATACGCTTATATCTGTCTGCGTATTTCATGCATGTTTCAGGATGCAGTCTGAAGAGCCTCAGGGTCTCTGCCTCAAGGTCATCAAAATCGAGCATGTTATATATTTTAAGTTTTTCCCTGTATTTATCAAAGAGGGGGATGATATCCATAAACGCCGGGTCAGGCGCTTTACCTGCGGCATACATGAACTTCAGCCCTGAAACCGCCTTTTTAAATTTTGTGAGGCACTCTCTGCCTGCACCTGTCTCTTTAGCCGCCTCATCAGCTAACAGCGCTGAGTCTGACTCTGTGCATATAGAAAACCCGGGTGAGATACCTGCATGGCTGCCATCCGCCCTTAATACACTCAGGCAGAAACCATGAAAGGTGGTGATGATCATACCCTTTTTTATCATGCCCGGCATGAGAGCCTCCACCCTCTGCTTCATCTCTAATGCGGCCTTATTGGTAAAGGTGAGGGCAAGCACCTGTGAGGGATCAATATTACCCTGTTCTGTCTCTTTAACGATTTTATGGGTAATGGTTAAGGTCTTTCCAGTGCCCGGCCCTGCATTTATTATGAGATGAGTACCAGCATGTAAGACAACCTCCTGCTGAAGCTCATTTAAAGGGTAAAGCAGGGGATCATCGAATCTTTTTTGCTCCTCCTGTTTCAGCCCTTTTTTTTTTGCCTTCAGCCCCTTTGGTACATTCTTTTCCGGTCTATTTTCTTTCTCTGTGGCGCCAATTGCAAAAAGCCGCTTCTGCCCTATGAGTTCATGTTTTTCAGAATCTTTGAACAGGCGGATCACCCCGTATTCGCCGTCATACCCCTCCTGCTTTATAACCTCACCCTTACGCATGCGGGATATGGCCCTTGCAAGAAGGAGGCCTCCTGCTGCTTCAATATCCGCTATATCCCGGTTGAGAAGGATATCTAACTCAGGGCCTAATTCATTAAGAAGCTTTTCATAGGCAGTTTCTACTGTTTTTGTATCAGGGCCGCTATTAAGTATCTCGGATAATATCTCGTTAAGGGGAATAAGACTGTAAAATGGTTTTGTGAGCAGGGGTGTTTCACGGTCAGCCAGTTCTGCAATACGATGAAAGACACCCACTGTAACTGGCCTTCCGCATACAGGGCAGATGCCATTGTTTTTTATCGTATCATGGGGGTGAAGCATCATATTGCACTTTCTATGGCCATCCATGTGATACTTCCCCTCTTCAGGGTAAAATTCAATTGTGCCGATAAAATCATCCTTTTCCTTCATGGCCCTTATCATGCTGTCATAGTTGAGATCAGCATCAAAGATGTTTGCCTCCCTACCGAGCTTTGAAGGTGAATGGGCATCTGAGTTGGAGACAAGGGTATATTTATCAAGTACAGATAAAAGCCGGTTCATGGGCGGGTCAGACGAAAGGCCTGTCTCCATTGCATGAATATAAGGGGTTAGATCCTCAAAACACTCCTCTATTGCATCAAAACCTGACTTTGACCCGAATAGTGAAAACCACGGCGTCCAGATATGGGCAGGTATAAGGAATGCCCTGTCGCTCGCCTCAAGCATCATCGCCATGAGCACCTTTGAATCAAGCCCCAGAATTGGTCTGCCGTCAGACCTGATATTTCCGACCTTTTCAAGTGCCCTGTTGAATTTTTCCACTGAATTAAAATCAGGCATGAGGATAAGGTGGTGGATCTTTCTGGTCTTGCCATCCTTTTTATATATTGTGCTTATCTCACCCGACAGGATAAACAGGGGTTCTGAGGCGCAGGCTGAAGGCACCTGGCCCTGGACCAGTTTTGAACAGGCGGGTTTGAGCCTGTAAAGCCCGGTATCCGCATCCTCAAGCTTTTCTTTTAGCTCCTTAACCCATTCAGGATGTGTGAAATCACCTGTGCCTATTACCCCTATACCCTTTTTCTGCCCCCATAGGGAAAGGGATTCAGGGGTAAGTGCCCTTGAGGTGGCGCGGGAAAACCGGGAATGTATATGAAGATCAGCTATAAATTTCATAGGAGGGATAATTGTTGATCTGTTACTTCATGTCAAGAAATAATGGGCTGACACTAAATATTTACCACGGAGAGCACGGAGGACACGGAGATTTCTTAAATATCAAATAGCCTTATTAAGACTTTTATATACCACCGACTGTCCGCTTTAACTTTAGTGAAGGTGGATTTCCCGCCCTGCGCCCTGTGCCTTGCACCTTGAGCCCTTCTTCACACCTCTTCAATATTTACATCCACCGGATCTGTAAAATAGGCCCCTGAAGCGCATGGCCTGCAATATGGTTTGCCCTCTTTCATGATCTCTTTACCGTCCCTCACTACCTGTCCGCATTTAACACAGGTGGCTTTCTTTTTTGTTGGCCCTGGCATTTCATTTTCCATGCAGGGTATCCTTACCTTCTGTACCCTGAAGAGCACACTTTCAGGCATGCGTTTATATGCGGCAATCTGTTGAGGAACCTTCTTTTCTATCTCAGGGGCATATTCAGAGGTGAGATTACGGCTCTCTTCTGTGGAGATAATCCTGTACGCCTCACTTGTCTCAAGATTTAAAAATGTGGCAGCCATGATACCGTAATCGGTAAATTTAAGGGAGCGCCTGCCAAGCTTTACACCTGTTACATAGGCAACCGCATCGGCTGTACACCTGTCCATCTCAACAAAAACAATCAGTTTTTTAATCTGGTCAATCCTCTGGGGGTTATCAAGCCCTATAAGCCTGCAACCGAGCATTGCCATACGCACCCCTACAACCTGACCGGGGCAGAGGTGCCCGTGCGCCTTTGCAGAGCCTTCAAGTAAAGTTTCAAATGTTTCCATTTTTAATTTCCTGTTCTCATTATTATGTTACTGTTAACATATGAAATAATATCCGGTCAATGGAATTATTTATATCAAAATAAAAATAACAACAAGAAAGATATTTAGAATGGGTTGCAAGCGGATAAAAAGTGCATAATTTTACTCGTCACAATCAGGTCGGGTATATTGAATTGGCACCTTTTATATTAAATTTACAAATTTAAAATATAGTGATATAAAAGCCAGGCTAAAAGAGATAGGAAGGCTGATAAGAGTAACGCACGGAGATTATCAGGGTTAATGAGCCATTTATATTTTATATTGATTAAGTTTTTACTGCATATAATCTGTTTCTATATTCTGCAATAATGACTTCAAAATGAGATATAACCAGAGCGACTATGCATATATCCGGCCTTACACCCCAAAAAAGTAACAGGAGGTTTACAATTGAACCAGATATATAAAAATCTTGCACTCTGGCTGGTAATTTTTCTCATGATCTTCATGATGTTCCAGATATTAAAAAAGCAGAATACGGTCAGCAGGACAGTGTCCTACAGTGAGTTTATCGGCATGGTCGAAAGCGGGAATGTAACAAACGTAGTGATCAAAGGTAATAGTATAGAAGATGAGCAGGGTACATTCAGCACATATAATCCGAATGACCCTGAACTAATTAGGCTTTTAATGGATAAGGGCGTTAAGGTAACTGCAAAACCGCCCGAAGACTCACCCTGGTTTCAGATTATCCTTTCGTGGGCGCCAATGCTCCTCCTCATCGGTGTGTGGATATTCTTCATGAGGCAGATGCAGTCAGGCGGGGGCAAGGCACTTTCCTTTGGTAAAAGCCGGGCCAGGCTCATGAACGATTCACAGGAAAAGGTAACCTTTGAGGATGTTGCCGGCATAGATGAGGCAAAGGAAGAGCTACAGGAGATTATAGAATTCTTAAGAGAGCCCAAAAAATTCACAAGACTTGGCGGAAGGATACCTAAAGGTGTTCTGCTTGTGGGCTCACCGGGTACAGGAAAAACCTTGCTCGCGCGCGCGATTGCAGGCGAGGCCGGCGTGCCATTCTTCAGCATAAGCGGCTCTGATTTTGTAGAGATGTTTGTAGGCGTGGGCGCTTCAAGGGTAAGAGACCTCTTTATGCAGGGTAAAAAGAATGCCCCCTGCATTATCTTTATAGATGAAATAGATGCGGTTGGCCGTCACAGGGGCGCAGGCCTTGGGGGCGGGCATGATGAAAGGGAACAGACCCTTAACCAGCTCCTTGTTGAGATGGATGGTTTTGAATCAAATGAAGGGGTAATCCTTATCTCTGCAACCAACAGGCCTGATGTGCTTGACCCTGCACTGTTAAGACCCGGCAGGTTTGACCGCCAGGTGGTTGTTCCGCCGCCTGATATCAGGGGCCGTGAGGGTATACTCAAGGTGCACACAAAAAAGACTATCCTTTCTGATGATGTTGATATCAAGGTGCTTGCAAGAGGGACACCGGGCTTCACAGGGGCAGACATTGAGAATATGGTCAATGAGGCGGCCCTGATGGGAGCAAGGCGGGGCAAAGACAAGGTGGAAATGGTGGACTTTGAAAACGCCAAGGACAAGGTGCTAATGGGCACAGAACGAAGGAGCATGATCATAAGCGATGAGGAGAAGAAGATCATCGCCTATCATGAGGCAGGCCACACACTTGTGGGCAAGCTTCTTCCCAACACAGACCCTGTTCATAAGGTATCCATCATACCCCATGGCAGGGCTCTTGGTGTAACACAGCATCTGCCTGTGGATGAAAAGCACCTCCAGCCAAAGGATTACCTGCTCAATTTCATAAAGAGCCTTATGGGTGGCCGTATAGCAGAGGAGCTTGTACTCAAAATGAAAACAACCGGGGCAAGTAATGATATAGAACGGGCAACCGATCTGGCCAGAAAGATAGTGTGCGAATATGGTATGAGCGACAGCCTGGGGCCTCTCACCTATGGTAAAAAGGAGGAGCAGATATTCCTGGGCAGGGAGATATCCCAGCACAGGGATTACAGTGAGCTCACAGCACAGCGGATTGACCAGGAGGTAAAGGATATTGTAATGGATGCATATAGTAGCACCTTCAAACTTATTGAGGACAACATAGATATGCTCCATAAAATTGCTAATGCCCTTCTTGAAAAAGAGACCCTTGATGCCAAGGACATAGATGAGATCATGGGTATAGCTGCTGAAAACTTTGAATTTGAAGGTGAAAAGAAATAGTTGGGGGATATGAAGAGAGAAGGGTTCTGTCTGAGCTGGGGTAAACACGCCCTGGAGCTGGGCAGAAAGAGCCTGATCATGGGGGTGCTCAATATTACACCTGACTCCTTTTCGGACGGGGGCCACTATTTTTCAAGGGAACAGGCCATTAAACAGGCACTCGACCTGGTAGCTGACGGCGCAGATATAATCGATATCGGGGGTGAATCAACAAGGCCTTACGCTGAAAAGGTAAGTTTACAGCAGGAGATGGAAAGGGTTATACCTGTTATTGAGGAGTTAAGCAGGATAGTAAATATACCCATAAGCATAGATACCTACAAGGCAAAGGTAGCCGAATCGGCTGTCAAAGCAGGTGCCTCAATAATAAATGATATAAGTGCTCTAAAATTTGATCCTGAAATGGCCTCTGTGGTTAAAGAGGCAGGGGTTCCAGTGATACTCATGCACATGAAGGGGACCCCTGGCAATATGCAGGATAACCCTGTGTATAACGACCTGATGGGAGAGATTATCTCATTCTTTAATGAGGCAGTAGATTATGCTGTTAAAAAAGGCATCAGGAAAGAGATGATTATACTTGACCCGGGGATAGGTTTTGGTAAGAATTTTAACCACAATCTTATGATTATAAGGGATTTCAGAAAACTGGCTGACCTTGGGTTGCCACTGCTTCTTGGCTCATCCAGGAAGGCATTCATAGGCAAGATACTTGATAAAACCCCTGAAGAGAGGGATACAGGCACAATGGCTACAGTGGTCGCCGGCATTCTTAACGGCGCCCATATTGTGAGAGTGCATAATGTAAGAATGGCAAAAGAAACAGTCAAGATAGTTGATGCCATACTGGCAGGAAAGGCTATTCCAGCTTGATTTTTGATTGAAAACCCTGGGCCATGCGCCTTGAGCCTTGAGCCCACGAATCATAAAAATAGATTATTTATCAAATAACATTTAGAAGTGAGTGAACAATAATATATGCTGTTATGCATTGATGTAGGAAATACCAATATTGTGATGGGTGTTTTTGATGAGGAGAGGATCATCGGGCACTGGCGCGTCAGGACAGAAAAGGAGACCACTGCTGATGAGCTGGGCATCCTGATATGCAGCCTTTTCCAGACTTCCGGTATAAAAATGGATGGGGTGAACGGTATAATTATAGCCTCTGTTGTTCCGCCCCTTATAAAAACACTGGAAGGCCTCTCCAAAAAATATTTCAATATCAAACCTGTGATAGTGGGGCATTGGATTAAGACCGGCATGCCCATAAAATATGATAACCCCGAAGAGGTTGGCGCAGACAGGATAGTAAATTCAGTTGCCGCATATGAAAAATACAGATGCGGTCTTATAATTATAGATTTCGGTACTGCAACCACATTTGACTGCATAACAGCAGATGGTGAATGGATAGGAGGAGCAATATCCCCAGGTCTATTTATCTCCGGTGAGGCGCTCTTTTCAAGGACATCAAAGCTCCCGCGGATAGAGATTTATTCTGCACCAAAAAATGCGATTGCAAAAAACACAATAACCGCCATGAATGTGGGTATTATATATGGATATGCGGGTCTGGTTGACGGGCTTGTCACCCGCCTTAAAAAAGAGATGGGTCATGCGGTAAAGGTTATTGCCACAGGCGGCATTGCCCCTCTTATTGCAAAGGAGTCCTCAACAATAGACCTCATTGATGAGAATCTTACCCTTGAGGGGCTGAAACTCCTTTATGAGAGAAACTGTTGACCCCTTTATTAAAAAATCTCAAAAAGGGCGATGCAATAGGCATAATCGCCCCGGCAAGCCCAGTGACCGATGAGGAGATTTCTCCCGCTGTCCGGATAATAGAAGATGAAGGGTACAGGGTAATCAAAGGGAATCACCTGTATGATAAAAAGGGATACCTTGCAGGAACAGACCTGGAGCGGCTAGCTGACCTTCATGATATGTTCCTTAACAATGATGTAAAGGCTGTCCTTTGTGCCCGTGGCGGCTATGGAACAACCCGTCTCCTTAACAATATAGATTATGGGCTTATCAGGGAGCACCCGAAGCCCCTTGCTGGCTACAGTGATATAACCGCACTTCTGCTTTCTATATATAACATGACAGGTATGTATGTATGGCATGGCCCCATGTTAAGAGGAATTACAGGGCGTAAAAGATATCTAAAGACGCTTTTAAAACAGATGTCAGCAGATGGCAGTATGAATATCAGGCTTTTAAAAGGCAATGTGCTCAAGGAAGGCCATGCAAAGGGCAGGCTTATGGGAGGCAACCTTAGCATGATCTGTGCCCTGATCGGGACACCCTATTTGCCCTCATTTGAAGGTTCAATATTTTTTATTGAAGAGAGGGGAGAACCCCTGTACAGGATTGACAGGATGCTGACACAGTTGAGTCTTTCAGGGGCACTCAAAGGGGTAAAGGGCATAATTTCCGGAAATTTTCAGGACTGTGGAGAGCCAGACAGTATAGACGCCCTTTTACTGGAGACATTTTCATATGAAGCACCTGTTTACAGGGGATTCCCGGCTGGGCACGGCAATAAAAACCGACCTCTTCCAATAGGAGCGAAGGCTGAGATGGATACAGAATCTCTTATTTTCAGGGTTGACGCGTTTATAGATAAGGTATAAAAGACGAAAATTTTATTATTACAGGGTTTATATGGATTTTGTAAGATATATAGGCGGTGAATCTATAGGCATTTTATCCAGGATAGGGAGGCTGTTCACCTTTCTGGTATATGCCATATATTTTTCTATCACACCCCCATTTAAGATAGATCGAATCCTAAGGCAGATACGGTTTATAGGTGCACAGTCTACACTGGTTGTTCTCCTGATAGGTACATTTACTGGTATGGTAATATCGCTTCAGGGGTATCACACTTTGAGCCGCCTGGGCTCAGAGGCATTTTTAGGCCCGATGGTAGCCCTTTCCATAATGAAAGAGATGGCGCCCGTGCTTACAGGTCTAATGGTTACAGCAAGGGCTGGCTCAGCTCTGACCGCTGAAATCGGCATCATGCGCATCACTAATCAGATAGATGCCATAGAGATGATGGGGCTTAATCCATTCCGCTATCTGATTGCCCCCAATATGATTGCAGGGTTTATATCACTTCCCCTGCTAACAGGGATGTTTGATGCTATAGGAATCCTGGGCGGATACCTGGTTGGAGTCAAAATATTCGGGCTTGAATATGCAACATTTTTTGGGGAAATCAACACATATGTATGGGTGGAACACCTGATGGAGGGGATATACAAATCCATGAGCTTCGGGATTATTATATCATGGGTTTCATGCTATATGGGCTATTACACTGGCTCTTCCGGGTTTGGGGCCGAAGGGGTGAGCAAATCAACAACGAGTGCGGTTGTACTTGCGGCAATCATGATCCTTATTTGGGATTATTTTATGACCGCCTTCCTATTTTAAGGTAAAAAGTGATAGAGCTGAATAATATACATAAATCCTTTAGCGGACATGAGGTCCTTAAAGGTGTTTCGTTTAAGGTTGAAAAGGGAGAGATACTCGTTCTGATCGGCATGAGCGGGTATGGTAAAAGTGTGATCCTGAAACATGTTGTCGGCCTCTTAAAACCTGACAAGGGTACAGTGAAAGTTGACGGGCTTGAGGTAAACAGTCTCAAGAAAAATGCCCTGGCAGACCTGAGAAGCAGGATCGGTTTTTTATTTCAGGGAGGCGCACTGTTTGAGTCAATGACCGTATATGACAATGTTGCCTTCCCTCTGAGGGAAAAGGCGCGGCTTGACAGGACAGTCATTGAAAAGAAGGTTCTTAATGTCATTGATCAGGTTGGGCTAAGCGGTGCGGAAAACAAATACCCGTCCCAGTTGAGCGGGGGCATGCAGAAGAGGGCAGCGCTCGCACGTGAACTGGTATGGGAGCCGGAGATAATGATCTTTGATGAGCCCACAACAGGGCTTGACCCTATTATAGGGCATGCAATACTCAACCTTATTGAAGAGATGCATAAACGCATGCACTTTACCGGTATTATTATCACGCATGAATTATCGCGCGTCTTCAAGATAGTCAACAAGGTTGCGATGCTTCATGAAGGTATAATTATCGAGACAGGGAGCCCTGAAGAGATGCTCTCTTCTAAAAATTCTCTGGTAAGACAGTTTTTATCAGGAGATACGGAAGGACCCATAAGTTTCAGGTAATAAGTATGACCGGGGCCGATGTTTTAAAATATTTATTTATAATTATAGATAGATCAGGGGAATAAAATGAGGAAATTTGATCTTGAATTGATAGTAGGGATATTTGTTCTGGCAGGGCTTCTCTGCCTTGCTTTTATGTCTGTAAAGCTCGCCAAAAAAGAACTTTTCAGCAGTAACGGCTATGAACTCTATGCCATTTTCAATGATGCCGGTGGATTAAAGACAGGCTCGTCCGTCATCATAGCAGGGATACAGGTTGGCAGGGTCAAATCCATCACAATGGAAAGCTATGAGGCGAAGATTGTAATAACACTGCCAGAATCCGTAAAGATACAAGAAGACGCAATAGCATCTATAAAGACCAGGGGGCTTATCGGTGAAAAATACCTCTCCATAACCCCTGGCGGCTCAGAGATCATACTCTCAAAAGGTGAGCGCATTCGGGAAACAATGCCGGCTGTGGATATCGAAGAGTTGATCTCAAACTATGTATTTGGTAAGGTATAGACAATAAAAGACCCCGCCAATGATTACATTCAGGAGGAATTATGAAGAATAGATTTATCAGGCATTTGACTGCCATTTTTATATTGCTGTTTTTCAGTCTGACAATAAAGGCCGGGGAGGCTACAGACCGCATTAAGGCAGCAACAGACAAACTTATAGAAATAGTTGCAAACCATGATCTTGATGCGCCGGAGATGGCTGAAAAAAGGGCAAAGATGATCCGGGAAACAGTAGATGAGGTCTTTGACTGGTCTGAATTTTCCAAGAGAGCACTGGGTAAAAACTGGAGAGCACTCAGTAAAGAGCAGAAAAATGAATTTATATTCTATTTTAGCCAGCTACTTGAGCGTACATACATGGATAAAACCAGGAATTACTCCGGTGAGAAGATGATCTTTCTAGATGAAAAGATAGATGGCAAATACGGGACTGTCGGTTCAAAAATAACCCTAAGCAGCGGAAAGGATGCGGCTATCGAATACCGGGTGATAAAGCCTGGCAACAAGTGGTTCATATATGATGTATACGTTGAAGGGATAAGCCTTGTAAGCAACTACAGAAGCCAGTTCAGCACCATCTTAACAAAATCAGGCTATGATGAGCTGTTAAAAAGACTTAAAGCTAAAGTGGACGAACAATCATAAATAGAGTGACCAGAAAAGGAGTTTATATCGTGAAAAAGTTATCGACCATTATATCTGGTATTATCATGTTAATGCTTCTTTCAGGAAGCATCAGCGCCGGTTCGAATACAGCTATCAATACTGCCGAAAGTTCAGCAGCTGATTATGTTGATAATTCAATCCTTCTTGCACAAGCTGACACAGCTGCATCCGGTACAGAAGATGATATATATTTAGAAGATGAAATGATGGATGACCTGGATGAACCCCATGAATCTATTGCTGACCCACTTGAGCCAATAAACAGGGCCTTTTACCATTTTAATGATAAGCTCTATTTCTGGGTGCTTAAACCTGCCGCCAAAGGGTACAGCGCTGTGGTGCCTGAGCCTGCAAGAAGAGGTGTAAAAAACTTTTTCAACAACATCTCTTTTCCTGTCAGGTTTGTAAACTGCATCTTTCAGGGCAAGTTTGAGGGGGCAGGATATGAGGTAGGGAGATTTGTGATCAACTCCACATTAGGGATTGCAGGTTTTATGGACAGGGCAACCAGCCAGTTTGAAATGCCCGAGTATGACGAAGACCTGGGACAGACCCTTGGCTCATACGGGATAGGCCACGGGTTTTTTCTTAACCTTCCTCTTTTAGGTCCATCAAGCCTGACTGATACAATAGGCTCTGCGGGTGATGCCTTTCTTGAGCCAATGAATTATCTTGATATGAAAACCAAGTATGACCTCTCAATCAAGGCAGTTGAAACAGTTAACAAAACATCTTTAAGGATAGGAGAGTATGAAGACCTCAAAAAATCCGCCCTTGACCCCTATGTTGCATACAGGGATGCCTATTATCAGTACAGACAGAGTCAAATAAAAAAATAGTATAAAAAAAGGGCATCAGGATTAACCTCTGAAGCCCTTTTTTTATTTGAAGACTAAACCCGGTTCACATTAACAGCCTTGGGACCTTTTTCTCCATCTTCAACATCAAAAGTTACCTCATCTCCCTCTTCAAGACTCCTGTACCCATCTGTCTTGATTGAAGAGAAATGCACAAAAAGATCAGGACCATCATCCTGCTGAATAAAACCAAAACCTTTTTTGTTGTTAAACCATTTTACCTTTCCCTTTGCCAATTGCTTAATACCTCCTTCTTTGAGCCTTTCTTCGCCCGGGTCTCCCCGGTAGTGAGTGAATGCCGGACAGCTACACCTATATTATATCCAGCAAAAACAACCTCGGGTTTAGTTTAACGTTGAACATTAAGCTAAATCTTTAATAATTAAACCTCAAAAACTATAATAACAACCTTTTAAAAGGTCAAACTTTTTTTATAGGCCATTCACCCCGCTCAACAAGCACCTCCTTATATGCATTAAGCGCCTCATTAACAGTGGGCATACCTGCATATGTGGAGAGCTGAAAAAAGAGCTCTGCCAGTTTAGCCGGGTCGCACCCTACATTCAGCGCCCCGTTTATGTGAAGCTTCAGTTCATCAGTTGCCCTTAAGGCTGCCAGCATCGCACAGGCCGCCATCTGTCTTTCGGCAAGGGTCAGAACAGTGCGTGAATAGATTTTTCCTGTAATATGCAAAGAGAGGTCATTGGCCAGATCCCTGTCAAACTCCTTCCATAATTTATAAGGAGGGTCCATCTTTATACCTTTGCTGAACAGCTTCGCAGCGGTCTCCTGTGTCTTTTTTTTCAGTTCTTCATCCATGATTTTTCTCCCGGTTATTTTTATTTAATTTTAAATATTTTGCCCTGCTAATCGGTTCAGGAAAGATTAAGTTTAGCAGGGCATTAGTTGAAAAGAGTAGTATCGAGGCAGAAATAAATCAAGAATATTAACGATATAAAACCCTTAATGTGCTTACATTTCCTTTAAAAAAGACATTATTTTATTCTTCTTTCTTAATTAATATTCAGTTTGTCTTCACTTCCTTAACCTTCCAGGCCCTGTTCATCATATCTTCACTATATGGGCCGGGCACTACCCCCTCTGAGGCATACATATATAAGGCACAACGATAAATATGATGGGCCATACTGCTAAGGACTCCGAATATCGGCATAGATATAAAAAACAAAAGGAATGAAATTATTAATGATATTATGGTTAATTCCCCACCAGCTCCTGAAATTGAGAGTGCAAAAAAGAACAACCCTAAATAGATTCCCAGCAATACCAGAAAAAATATTACGAATACAGAACCAATACCCAGATAGCCTATTACGGTTTCTCCCCATGTCTTTTTCAACATTACTGCCGAGGTCTTGAGCAGCTTCAATGGATTAGAGCTTTTCTGCTCTCTTATAATTACAGGGATAATGAAGATTGATGCCAGACTCCATGAGATGCCGATCAATCTCATAATCCAGAATCCAAAAATACCTAGTTTCTCTTCAAGCTTTTTAATGATAATGCCTACTATCCCGGCAAAAAGAGACCAGATCATAATAAGCTTTATTTTTGACAGGGCAGCTTTAAAGCCCCTTGCAATCGAGACTTTATCGCCGTTTAAGGCATGGATGATCTCATTATAAAAGGCCACATTAAAAAAGGTCGCGGAAAACATCGAGAAAAGATATATCCCTGCAAACCAGGCAAATCTTATTGTTCTGGAGATCGTATCTTTGTCGCTGACAGCACGCAAAAACTTCTCTCCCAGTATCTTCCAGTGTGAAGGGTCTGTCAATGCATGACCTGTATTCAACAGCACAAAAGGGGATATAAAAAGAAGTGCGATTATTACAATAAATATTACCTCGATTGCAATGAATACAAAAAGCTTTTTGTTTTGTGTCATTACAGACAGAGAACGTCTGAATAAATCCCAACTTGTTTTAAATTTTCCCATTTTACCTCCTCCTGTTAATAATATAGTCCATGAGTTCATCTTCTGTGATTCCCTCATTTTTTGCCTCCGCAATTACCCTGCTGAAAAGATTATTCAATCTGCTTTCTTTTTCTTTATCTGTAAGGGTAACTGCTTTTGATTGATTTACAGAAATAAAAGAGCCGTTTCCTCTTTTACTGGCTATTACCCCTTTAAGTTCCAGCTCCCTGTAAGACTTGGCTATTGTGTTAGGATTGACCTCCAGCCGTTCGGCAAGCTCCTTGATTGTCGGAAGCTTGTCACCTTCAGCCAGTTCTCCGTTCCCTATGGCAGAATAAATAGTATTTATAATCTGCTTATAAACATGCACGCCGGATGAAAAATCGACAGTCCATTTTAAAGTTG
>JAFGFM010000181.1 GCA_016931115.1 Deltaproteobacteria bacterium
GAGGTAGCAAAGGTAGTGGCAACAAAGAAAGAGGCCACTGCAGCAGTTGACTGTGTATTTGATTCAATATCAAAGGCTCTTAAAAAGAAAGAGTCAGTCACACTGGTGGGGTTCGGTACATTCAAGGTAGACAAGAGGAAAGCAAGGACGGGTAGGAACCCACAGACCGGCGAAGCAATCAAAATCAAAGCCAAAAAAGTACCAAAGTTTGTTGCCGGTAAAAGTCTTAAAGACGCTGTAAATTAAAAATATTTCTTCTATTTACACGCCGAAACCCCCTCAGGCCCAATTTTCCTGCGGGGGTTTTTATTTTCAGGTTTGTTGAAGGTAATTATGTCAGACAAAAATAATAACCAGTTTGATGCGCATCAGATCCGCTGCCCTAAGCTCGGGCATGCAGTCACCTTCTCATACTGTCGCATGGAAAATAAAGGGCTGCCATGTTTCAAGGCACTTGACTGCTGGTTTCAATCATTTCCTGTTGAAAAATTTTTACGGGAAAGTCTTACACAGGAAGAGTGGGAAAACGCATTTGAAGGTGAAAGGCCAACAAAGGTGCAGTCACTCCTTGACCTTATTCTCGCAGCGAAAAAACAGGATTAATTACCATAGGTATTTATGTACCTGTCAAAAAGATCCTTTGTGTTCTCGTCGATGCGTCCCCTTTTTCCGCGGATCATAACAGGTACCTTTTCTTCATAAAGGTATTTGACCATCTCCTTTATCCCTGCGATAGAAAAGACAGGTATGCCGGTTTTCAAGGTGAATGTTTTGATGGTGTTTTCCCCCTTTACATCAGGGATATATTTACCCTGGTCATCATATACTGCTGTGCTCTGCTCCCTGTTTACAGCAATGCCTATCCCTGAAATATTGATCTTTATGCCCTGTGAAGCAGCCTCATTGTTAAGGCTTTCTATGAGTTCATATTTTGTGCCCATTGTTGTGGTAACATCATCGACAATAAAGATCCTGCACCCGTCAAACATGGTTCGGTTTACAAGCAGGCTGTTTGATGCGCTGCCTTCGCCATGTTTTTTCGCCTCTTTTCTGTCATATTCAAAAAAGAGATCATGCCCGTATTTTTCATAGAGGCCTATTGCGGTTGCCAGGGCAATGGCGCTGCCTTTATATGACGGCCCCAGGATAATATCTGTTTTTGAGATCAGACCTGTTCCCATGATCATATCACTGAAGAGGGAACCCAGCTCTCTAACCAGCTTGCCTGTCCTGAACATCCCGAAATTTACAAAATAGGGTGTAGGCCTTGTGTCCTTGAGTATAAGGTTGTCGTCAAAGAAAAGAGCACCTGTCTGTGCCAGCAGCCTTGCCAGCCTCTGTTTATATTCTTCCATATCTCATCACCTTGAAAATTAAGTTACTAATGTCCGGCCTGATTTGTAAAGAGAATCACAAATCATAGCCCGGGATACCTTTTAAGTTATTAATGCTGTTTCAACATAAAACCGCATCTTTCACATTTCACCCTCTTCCGCTGTCTGTGACCGCACCGGGGGCACTGTGTGAAGCTCTCCATTCCTGCCACGCACCTGGAGAGATTTTCATTCATGCTTCTATCTTTACATGTCTGGATATAAACATCCCCTCCAGCCTGCATAATCGCCCTGGCATATTTCCTGATAAATTCAAGGGAATCAGCCTCCTTTAAAACAACAGGTGCCTTTTTAATCATTGTTTCTGTGTCACTCGGGGATATTCCGAACCTTGCGATATGACCCTTGAAATACTCCTCTGTGCGTGTCAGACCTGTAAATACGACCCTGTATCTACTCATCGGTATGCCTTTTTCATCCAAGACAGGCCTTGACAAAACCGTAAAACAGGGGCGCAGGGGCCTCCATCCTGGATTTGAGTTCAGGATGCGCCTGGGTTGCAACAAAAAATCTGTGTCCCTTCAGTTCTATGAACTCAACAAGCCTGCCATCCTGAGATGTCCCTGAAAATACCATACCGTTCTTTGTGAGTATCTCGTGGTATTCAGGGTTGACCTCGTACCTGTGTCTGTGTCTCTCCGATGCCTCATCTTTATTGTACAGAGCCCTGGTCACTGTCCCCTCTTTGAGTATCGCAGTATAGGCGCCCAGCCTCATGGTGCCCCCCTTTTCTGTGATATCTTTCTGTTCAGGCAGTATGTCTATAACCGGATGGGGTGTTTTAATATCCATCTCAGTTGAGTTTGCCCCTTTAAGGCCGCACACATTCCTTGAAAATTCTATGATCGCCATATGCAGCCCCAGGCAAAGGCCCAGGAAGGGGATGTTCTTCTCACGGGCCACCCTTATCGCATCTATCTTGCCTTCCACACCTCTTGAACCAAATCCACCGGGCACAACAATGCCATCCACTTCATTCATAAATGAGGTGTCCAAAAGCTCGGTTGTTTCAATCCACCTGATGTTGATTTTACACTCAAGGTGCGCAGAGCAGTGATTAAAGGATTCGATAATCGAGGCATATGAGTCTTCAAGCTTTGTGTATTTGCCGCACATGGCCACGGTTATTTCCTTTTTTGGGGCCTTGATATTATTGACAAGCTGCCGCCACTTTCTCAGGTCAGGCGGGCTGTAGATATTGAGCTTTTTGTGGAGTATACCGGGTAACCCCTCCTCTTCAAATACAAGGGGTATTTCATAGATATCATCCACATCCAGACCGGTTATAACAGCCTCAGGGTCAACATCACAGAAGCTGCTGATCTTGCCCTTTATCTCCTTTGTAAGATATTCGGTACATCTGCCTATTATTATGTCAGGGAATATGCCACGCTGCTTCAGAAGGTTAACGCTTTGCTGTGTTGGTTTTGATTTCTGTTCATTTACGCCATATGGTATCGGCACATAGGTAAGGTGTACATAAGCTGTATTTCCCCTGCCAGCATCCTCCTTAAGCTGCCGCATGGCCTCCAGGAAGAGTTCATTCTCTATGTCCCCTACTGTGCCTCCTATCTCAATGATCACCAGGTCAGCCGATTCATCCTTTGCCACCGTGAATATGTGATTCTTAATCACATCTGTAACATGGGGTATGTACTGAACGGTCTTTCCCAGGTAATCTCCCTTTCTCTCCTTTTTTCTTACCATGTCAAAGACCTTGCCCATGGTGAGGTTCCAGGTTGACTTGCATGTGGTGCCCAGGAACCTTTCGTAATGGCCGAAGTCCATATCTACCTCTCCGCCATCATCCAGTACAAAGACCTCACCATGCTCATAGGGGTTCATTGTGCCCGGGTCTACATTGAGATACCCGTCGCATTTTATTGGGATTATCTTTAATTTTGATGAAAGAAGGTGGCCGATTGATGCGGCTGCGATCCCCTTTCCCAGCCCTGATAAAACTCCGCCTGTAACAATAATATATTTGGTAGCCATTTTCCTCGAATCTTGATTTTGAAGTTTGTTAGCATGTTTTTTTACGACGAAAATAACTAGCCACATTATCTTTTTTAGTCAAGACAAAAAAATGGAAAGAGATGGGCAAGGAATGTTGAATTGTTAAAAATCAATATATCCGACTGAAATTCAAGTAAAAAACAACCCTGACTATTGTCAAGAATACAATATGTATTATCTTATTTTAAAAGAATACAAGATATTGTAGTTTTTTATTGACATAGGGGGCTATAGAAAATATCATTTCCACAATTTTTAAAAGGATAAAAAGATAATGCTACCCAAAAAAGTGCTTATTGTTGATGATGAAAAAACCCTTTCCGAACTCATAATGGAGTCGCTTAACCTAATTGGCGGTTTTGTTGTGGAAAGGGCATTTAATGGGAAAGAGGCGGTTGAAAAATACAAGACCTTTGCCCCTGATATTGTTGTGATGGATGTAGAGATGCCTGTAATGGATGGTTATGAATCATCCTCTAAAATCAAGTCTATTGACCCTGATGCAAGGATACTTGTCCTTACAGGAAATCCGGGAGATATCAGGGCTAAAAAGACCATGAATGAAGGCTTGGCCCTGAGGCTTTTAAGAAAGCCTGTTAAACTGATGGACCTGAACCAAACAATATGTGACAATCTCGCCGCCTGTGCCTGATCCATTTATCAGGCGGGACCTCCAGTCGTGCAGTAATTTTAAGTAGAATATTTTTAATCGATAGGTAATCATGACTTCAATAATAGCCATAGTCGGGCGCCCTAATGTAGGCAAGTCCACCCTGTTCAATCGCCTTTCAAGGTCTATGAACTCTATTGTTGATGACCAGCCTGGGGTTACCAGGGATCGCAACTACGCCACTGTCAACTGGGAAGGTAAATCATTTATTATCGTTGATACAGGCGGGTTTGATGAGAAGGATGATGGCCCATTCTCTGAACAGGTCAGGCAGCAGGTAATAAAGGCCATCGAAGAGGCTGACCAGATCCTCTTCATGATGGATGGCAGAAGCGGGCTTGTGCCTGCGGATAAAGAGGTTGCTGATATCCTGAGGCGATATGATAAAAAAACCTACACAGCGGTTAATAAGATCGACAGCCCTGAAAAGGAAAATTTACTTCATGACTTTTACAGCCTTGGGGTAGAGACCATTTATCCCCTTTCATCTGCCCACGGTTATGGCCTGAGGACACTGATGGATGATATTGCAGGCTCTATACCTGATGATTCAGGGCCTGTTGAGACAGAGAATCAGGTACGGGTAGCCATTCTCGGAAAGCCAAATGCGGGTAAATCCTCACTTATTAACAGGATAGTGGGGCACGAAAGGATGCTTGTCAGTGAGATACCAGGCACAACAAGGGATTCTGTTGATATAAAAATAAACAGGGGAGACCGGGAATACCTGCTGATAGATACAGCGGGAATAAGAAGAAAAAGCAAGGTCAGTGACAAGATAGATAAGTTTTCTATGATAAAGGCTATCCGCGCCATTGAAAGGTGTCATATTGCCATTATCATGATCGACGCAAATGAGGGGATATCTGAACAGGACGCTAGGATATGCGGATATGCGCTTGATCGCATGCGCGGGGTTATCCTTGCTGTCAACAAGTGGGACCTTGTAAAAAAAGAGCATGAACGTGTAAAACAGCTTGACCTTGATATGGACAGGCAGCTCCAGTTTGTATCATATGCACCGCGTATAAACATATCAGCCCTTACCGGTGAACGGGTTAACAAAATATTTGAAAAAATAGATGCGGTTTATGAACAGTTTGACATGAGGATCAACACAAATGAGGTGAACAAACTGGTAGAGGAGATGATACTCAAAAGGCCCCCGCCCCTTGTTGGAAGTAGACGCCTTAAATTTTATTATGCCACCCAGACAGGAACCAGACCTCCTACCTTTGTAGTTTTTGTAAATTACCCGAAGGCTGTACATTTTTCATATGAAAGGTTTATCGTAAACCAGATAAGAAGCAGTTTTGGTCTGGATAATATCCCTGTAAGGGTGATTTTCAGAGAAAGAAAAAGGAATCAGAAATAGGTCTTGCTTTTAAAGATCATCTCGACGCGCCGGTTCCTTTCTCTTCCGGGCTGCGTATCATTGGCATCGATTGGATGTTTTTCACCATACCCGCCTAATGCAAGGGTATCTGTGTCCACATCACCCTCTTCAATAAGATACCTCATCACATTATAGGCCCTGGTAAGGGAGAGGATGGTATTGGATGGGAACTCCTCATTGTTAATGGGCAAGTCATCTGTGTGGCCATCTATATATATCTGGAAATATGATGCCTTTATGAATTTTGCTACCTCATCAAGGATTGGTTTAATCTCATCTTTGATCTCTGCCTTTCCACTTTCAAACATGATCTTGTGCCCGAATACCAGCTTGAAACCACCTTCGATATTCTGTAATACCACCTGACCGCCTGATTCTGTCATGAATATCTCATCCGTATCAGCAGGGATATCAACCGGGTCATCCGAACGTTTGATAATCATGGTATCCTTGAGCCTGTCATATATACCATCTATCATTACATCCTTTGGCCTGTAAACCTCTCCCAACTCCTTGAAATTTAAGATGCCGCTTGCACTGGTAAAGTTGGTAAAAAGGCTTTTCAATGATTTGTCATCCATGGAGGACATGGAAAGAAGAAGCACAAAAAATGTGAGAAGGAGGGTGGTCAGGTCTGAAAAGGTCACCATCCATGCGGGTATCGCACCCATCTTTACCTCTTCAATTATGACCTTATCTTCAGCCATTTACAGCCCTCTCTGCCTGAAAAAGAAGCCCTTGAAATCAAGAAAATCCTTTTTCCCGCCTTGATTCCTTATATTGAAGGGCACCTTCTCCCTGTAATCCAGGATAATCTCTACCTGTCGGTTCAGGTATGATTCCTTTCCCTTTTTTGATGCGCCCATATAATTTTGCCCGAACCCGTGTGCAACAATATCCCCGGGGGCAAGCCCTTTTTCAACAAAGTAATCAAACATGGCTATCGCCCTTTTTGATGAAAGAATCATTGATTCTTTGTACGGGTCTTTTTCCATTACAGATTCTGAAGAATCACTGTATCCCCGGAGTTCTATCATCTGATGGCCTTCTTTTAACACATCTGCCAAATCTGAAAGAAACCCTGACTTTTCGGCTAACAGCACGGATGATTTATGCCCAAAGATCACATTGTCCTTAATGGTAATGACTGTGCGTTCAAGCTGCTGGCTCATAGTAAGCTCAGATTTGAGTCCATGCTTGAGGGTTATATTGCGCAGTCTTTCAAACTGCACATCCTCCGGGCTAATAGGCGCTGCACCGGTAGTTATATTTATTCCTTTCTGCTCCCCCAGCACCGATTGTCCTCCGGGCTTAAAACCAAATGCCCCTACAAGTGAATTCAGTGCACGGAGTTTTCTGGTTTTATCTACGGTTGAAAGGCTGAGTAAAAGCACAAAAAAGGTCAAGAGCAGGGTCATGAGGTCGGCATAGGTTGACATCCATGCGTTTGAATCAAGTGTGTAATTGATCTTCTTTTTAACAGTCATGCTCTTTCCTGTAAACCGTCAACATTTTGGCTACTTTTCAAATCCCAATCAGCACCCCGTGTTTTTATCCTGTCCTTAACAGATAAAAGGCCTTTTTATTTCATATGAATAGAATAAATAAACATAAACAAGATCAATTTACTAAAGTTAATCAGGGGACAATATCTATTCATCTCTATTACACCCTGTTTAAGAGCAAAACCTGTGCCATTGTTTACCCTGCTCATTTGCCCTTTTAAATAATCATGCGGGGTGAGCACTATGGCTTTCCTGACCATAAAATAAATAGCAGATTGACTTTTGATATTAATCCTGAAATCCTTTTTGCAAGGATAATATAATAGAGTGTATGGCATCACATGAAAAAGTTTTAAACGGCCTTTATAATACAAGCGCGGGTCAAGGTGGAAATGTTAAACAGATATAATGATTACAACAGCTATCTGAAAAAGCTGTTTGGCCAGAGGGTGCAGAAGATCTCCATTGATGCGGGTCTCGGTTGCCCTAACAGGGATGGGGGGATATCCGGCAGGGGCTGCATATACTGTGATTCAAAAGGGTCAGGGAGCGGGGCAAAGGTTATTAATGGCAAATCAATAGAGGCGCAGGTTTCAGATGGCATAGAATGGGCAAAAAAAAGATATGGTGCGGAAAAATATATAGCCTATTTTCAGTCATATACAAATACCTATGCCCCTGGGGATGTTTTAAGAGAGCTATACAGCAGGGCATTGTCATTTGATGGGATTGTCGGGCTCGCTGTCGGTACAAGACCTGACTGTGTAGACCATGAAAGGCTGGACATACTTGATACATTCAGCAGCAAATATCTTGTGTGGGTTGAATACGGGCTCCAGTCATGCCACAACAAAACACTTGAGGCTATAAACCGTGGCCACAAGGTGGATGCATTTATTGATGCGGTAAAACTTACCTCGAAATTTGATATAAAGATCTGTGCACATGTGATCCTGGGGCTTCCCGGAGAGACCCCTGGTATGATGCTTGAAACCGCAAGGTTTCTGGCGGATCAGCCCATTCACGGGGTGAAGATACACTCCCTCTATGTGACAAAGGGGACAGAGCTTGAAAGAATATATCTTGCAGGCGGGTTTTCATGCATGGAGAGGGATGAATATATCGAATGTCTGATAGATTTTCTGGAGCTGCTCCCACCACATTTTATTATCCAGAGATTGACAGGTGACCCGGCAGCTAATGAGCTTGTTACGCCCGCATGGGCGCTTGAAAAAAGGGCAAATCTTGACCTGATTAATAAAAGACTCAGGGAGAGGGAGACATGGCAGGGAAGAGAATACAGCAATTATACTGCTGGAAGATAAAATCTGGCGATCTGATAAAAATGCCTTTTTTTATAGTGTTAGATATTGCTGGCCAAAAACAGCTATAAATAAAGGATATGTTAATCTATTTGAGCAATATTATTTTAATCTTGAACAATTCAGTTTTACATATTAGTATCCTCAATCACTTAAGACTGATTAGTTAAGAAGTATGCCTTACTAAATATCTTGATAAAAAATGCTTCTCATTAGCAGGCATTTATATTGAAAATGAACAGTTTTGAGTTTTTTATTTGCGTGTGGAGATCAGCCGGTTATTTTGATGTTCACACTTTTTATCTGGTAGTAGCTTGAAAGGTATTAAAAGGAGGAATAATGGAGAAGAGGATTGTTGTTTTTATTTTGAGCCTGGTGATGTTATTGATCCAGGGGTGTGTTACAGTTACATCATACAGGCTTGCGCCCGAGGTGCTTGCAGGCCAGAAGGTAAATGAACAGCAGGGTGTAAAAAGAATCGTATCCAATAAAAAAGCGAGCGCCGTGTATGTGCGTTCAGGTAAGGATACATATTCCCTTGATGATTATCCGGGTATCGAAATTGGTGTATTCAGTGAAAAGTCATTTGAGTTTTCAGCTGACAATATCAAGGCATTTGTTGATGGAAATCCACATAAGGTAATGACAATTGATGAGATGGTGGCGCTAATTAAGGATAATTACACTGCTGCCGCCGAGGCAATAAAAAAACAGGAAGATGACAGAAACAAACAAGCAGTAGATACAAGCAAAAAGGATCCCAGTGATCCAGCAGTCTTCAGCCCAAGCGAACTTGATTCTGCAAATATGCCGGGACAATCCTATAAATCACAGTATAAGTATGATTTTAAGTCCATTAAGGAGACAAAACTGCAATCTTCAGAAATCGCAGAGGCTGAGTTGGTAACGCTGAAACAGGAGACAGAAAGGAACCTTAAATCTCTTTTATCAACATACCATGTAAAGGCAAATGTTCCTGCGAATAAGTGGTATCCTGGAGAAATTAAGCTGGCAAAACTTGCTGAACCCTCAAAACCACATGAGATTAAGATAATAGTTAATGCCATGGGCGAAGAGCATGAGTTTCTAATCAAGTCCTCGAAAGCAAAATAGGGCTATTTCGTAGAAACCCCGCCCGGATAATGCCCGGGCTGGGTTTTTTTATAATTCAAGGGCAATATGATGGGCAGATGATGTGGCTGTCCAGAGGTTGCCCCGTGTAACAGAGCAGTCACCCGTGTAATATACCTCATCGGCTGTATCTTCAAATAACAATGCCTCAGCCCTGTTGGGGGTCATTCCAAGGGCATGCACAAGAGTATCGCACTCCATCCAGGTTTCTTTTTTGTCCGGGCCTTCAACCCTGATCCTGTTTTCTGTTACTGCGATAAGTCTTGTCTCTGCCATGTAGTCTATTCCCTGTTCCCTGACAAGCATGGAGAGTGCAACCATGTTAACCACAGGTGCGGACATTATCACCTTGTCAAAGGGCATCATCTCTATTATGGTGACCTCTTTACCCTCTCTGGATAGTGAGATAGCTGTTTCAAGCCCGGTCAGACCGCCGCCTGCTATTATGACCCTGTTGCCGACGCTCACCCTGTCTGATTCCACATCACCTGCCCATATGGAATTTTTGCCATTGATCCCGGGTATCAGCGGTATGAGCGGGGTTGCCCCTACTGATACAATAACAGCATTGGGGTTAAGGGCCTTTATATCATCATACGTGGCAGCAGTGCCAAGTTTCAGTGTTATGTCAGGGCTTTTCACAGTTTCTCTGACTGCCCAGTTAAGGTATGCCCTTAAATCTGTCTTTAATTTTCCTTCGGCTGCAATATTCAGCATGCCTCCAAGGCTGTTATCCTTTTCATAAAGGGTTACGTGATGCCCCCTTTGAGCAGCAGTACGCGCTGCCTGCATACCGCTCGGCCCGCCACCTATTACTACGATGTTTTTTGATTTTAGGGGGTATGGTATCCTGAACACATCACTTTCCCTGCCTGCCTCAGGGTTTACCGCACACCTGACCGGCAGGAAAAAGTAATGGGGCTGGTTTATACAGGTGTTGCATCGCACGCAGGGGCGTATCTCGTCATATTTTCCAAGCCTTGCCTTGTTGACAAGGTGCGGGTCAGCAATGGTCGCCCTTAGCATGGTGACCACATCTGCCTTTCCTTCATCTACGATCTTTTCTGCCAGCGCCATGTCAATCCCACCGACAGTGCCTACTGGTATGGAAAGGGCATCCTTGAAGTGTTTTGCATAATGGACATTGACGCCCCGCTCATAATAGGCTGGAGGAAATATAAAGGTGGCCGTCTCATCGTTTTCCATAACACCGGCAGATACATAGAGGATATCTATTTTGTCCTGTATATGCCTTGCAAAGGCCAGTTGGTCATTTAATGTAAGGCCATCCTTTTTCTTTTCCTCTGCGCTCAGGCGGTATTCAATAGCCATGTCAGGGCCTATTGCTTCCCTTATGCCTGTTAGAATATCATCGACGATCCTGCACCTGTTTTCAAATGAGCCGCCATATTCATCAGTACGTCTGTTGCGTACAGGTGAAAGAAAATCACTTATGAACATACCGTGCGCCCCATGTACAAGCACCATATCAAACCCGGCCCTTTTACACCTGACAGCAGCATCAATATAATAACCTACTATCCTTCTGATATCCTTCATTGTCAGATCGGCGGGCATCTTGTTAGCAAGTTTGTCATTAATACCAGTGAAGTCTTCTGTTCGTATCTTTGAGAGGTCTTCCTCACTCATCTCATTATCAGGCTTATTTACATCGCCGAAATCCATGTAGACAAGTTCTATGGTAGACTTTGCGCCCATTTGCCGGATCATCTCTGTCATCCTGAACATGCCGTTTATGGATTTATCTGTTGTGAGGTCTAAAACAAACCCTGACATGGCCGGGGGTGTCGGATTTACCATGCTCTGGCCCACACCAACAACACCAAGGCCACCCTTTGCCCTTGCCTTTGCCCATTCAAGCCCCTCCTGGGTCATAACACCCGTGTCACTGCAAAGGAGGTTTGCGCCAGGGGCCATAATCACACGATTTTTTATCTCGATATTTCTGATCTTAAACGGCTGGTACAAAAGACTCTTTTTCATATTGTTTGCTCCCTTGTAAAATCTGACACATAATACCTTGTTAAAAAATGCTTTTTAAAATAGATTCCAAGTTGTCAGTTTTTATTTGTAAATGTCACAGGCGATCTGATGTGTCAAGGGTATTTATAGTGCCCTGTTTTTTAAGGAAATATCAATGGTTAAAAGGGTTTTAAAAGCAGAATATATTATCAGTGATAATAATCAGGATATCCATTGCACCCTTTACAGGAAGTCGTGTAAAAACCTGCGTATTGCTGTTGATGCTAACCATCAGGTAAAGATAACAGCGCCCCTTCGCGCATCCGATTCCTATATCAGTGAGGTGGTAAAGGGAAAAACCGGGTGGATCATTAAGACCATCCTAAAGCTTCAAAACCGCCAGATATTGCCTTTACCCTGTGAATACATTTCAGGAGAAAAGAGCTCATATCTAGGAAAGGAATATACTCTAAACATTTTAATAGGCAAAAGAGCTCATGTCTCACTGTTGAATGATGAGCTTTTTGTCCAGGTAAAAACTTCAGATGCAGATAGTGTGAAGAGGGTGGTTGATAAATGGTACCGGGGGCAGGCAGAAAAGGTTTTCAGGGAATATCTTGATAAAGGTCTTGCCATCATGTCTGATCATGACCTTCTCACCCCCATGCTTAAGATACGAAACATGAAAAACAGGTGGGGGAGTTGCACAAGGTCAGGTATAATCACATTAAACCTCAGGCTTATTTACCTGCCCGAGGTCTGTATAGAATATATTATTATGCATGAGCTGTGTCACCTGAGGTATCTCAACCATTCGAGGTATTTCTATGCCTTTTTATATTCATGTATGCCTGACTGGAAGGAGAGGAAGAAGATACTGGAAGGCTACCGGTTGATGCATTAGGAGGGTTTCAGGGGCGCTGAAAATTCAAAAATACTATTCACCACGGAGAGCACAGAGGACACGGAGTAACAATAACCCATGATTTAAGTAGTATGACATTTTTTTGTCATTTCCTCGACCAGTCTTTGTCATAATACCTAAATCAGCAAAGATATACATATCGTGAAGGAGTATTTAGTAGGGTCGGGATTTACTCCTGACCGGCATTTTATTTAATAAAACAGCATCTTAAAATTGGCGGGGTATAAAACCCCACCCTACGAAAAACCAATCTATTACCTAAAAATGACATTGTGACACAGCCTGGGCACGGGAATGACGCCTGTGTTGGGTTCCCTGATTCGTCACTCCATTTTCAAAGACTACGACGTGAAAAAACTGCAATACATCAGCTTTGAAAGTTAACGCAGAACATCAAAAACAGTGTTCTCACGGAGACCATATTACCAGGCACTGAAGAAGGGCAAACTTTTACAGTTTCCGGCAGATAAAACGAAGGCCGGCACATAATGCCCACCGTGTGTGCCCAATCATTGGGACTTTTAGACCTTGACATTCAAATCCGGCGGTATATACTTTATGGTATAGCTCAATGATTTGGAGGACAAAATGGATACTGCAAAATTATTTATTAATGGGAGAAGTCAGGCAGTGCGTTTACCTAAGACTTATCGATTCGAAGGAAAGGAGGTATATATTAAAAAAGTTTCTCAAGGAATTTTAATAATACCTAAAGATAGTTCAGTATGGAGTGTCTGGGAAGAAAATTTAAAGAAATATGATGAACCATTTATATCTGACAGAAATCAACCTGATTCTCAACAGGAAAGGGATGGTTTAAATGATCTATTTGATTGATACCAATATCTGTATTTATTTAATGAATCAAAAACCCTTTAAAGTAATTCAAAAATTAAAAAATACAGAAGTTGGACAAATCGGCATATCGACTATCACAGTATCCGAACTAAATTATGGTGTTTCAAAAAGCAATAACAAAAAACAGAATGCTCAAAGACTTGAAGAATTCCTCGCCCCATTTGAAATCCTGCCATATGATGAGGTTGCATCAAAATATTATGGAATGATTCGTGCTGCGCTTGAATCACAGGGCAAGGTAATTGGCCCACTTGATATGCTTATTGCTGCTCATGCCCTAAGCAAGGAATTGATATTGGTCACAAATAATGAAAAAGAATTTTTAAGAATTAAAACATTAAAGGTTGAAAACTGGGCTAAGTAGAAGTTCGACTCATGTCTCGGTGAGCGTCCAGAATAAACTAAAAAACAAATAGGATGCATTAATATCAAGGCAGTTAAGGTATTAATCTTAATTTCCTTTTATTTTTTATGTTAAGTTTATGTAAAGGTTATCTCTTTTAACCTGCATCAATATGCCATGAAAATTTATTGACAAAGTACCATGATTTGGTGCTATTCAACATATGAAGCAAGGCATCAAAAAACACCGGAACTTATTTTTAACAGACCTGTTAGCGGTAATATTAAATGGGTTGATATTGAAAAATTATTTATAGCGCTTGGCGCTGAGATAAGTGAACGTGAAGGGTCCAGAGTTGCAGTATTTTTGTTTAATGGAGTAAGAATATTTCATAGACCGCATCCTACACCGGACACTGATAAAGGTGCAGTCAAAAGCATTCGTAAATGGCTGGAAATGCATGGAGTTACACCATGAATATAATGACTTTTAAAGGGCATAAAGCAAAAATAGAATATGACTGTCCCAGATATAGATATGTTTCGGGGAGAAATACTTGGCATCAATGGCGGGGCGGATTTTTATGGAAAAACACCCGATGAATTGCGTCAGGAATTCAAGAAATCTTTAAATGTGTTCCTAGAGGCATGCAAAGAAAAAGGTATTGAACCATATAAAGAATTTTCTGGAAAATTTAACTTACGCATTCCGCCTGAACTGCATGCTGAAATAGCATCACTTGCCTCCGCAGAGGGAAAAAGCCTGAACCAGTGGATTGTTGAAACGATTGATCAGAGTGTGCATACGTAACAGTTTAGTTCTTATGGATATTGGATTTTAGCCGATATCAGGAAGAATGGACCATGGGATTCTATAATCCTTCTGTAAAGCGAGAAAATAATTTTATTAAATTTAACGAGATACAATTTGGGCCATCATGTGGATTAGGTGACATAGGCTTTAAAGGCCTATTCATTTTTAACGCACTGCATATCTGACTGGAACGCGCGAAAGAAATTGTTGGAAGGCTACCGGTTGATGCATTAGGATGATTTCCGGGGCGCTGAAAATTCAAAAATACTATTCACCACGGAGAGCACAGAGGACACTGAGTATCAATAACCCATGATTTAAGTAGTTTGACATTTTTTTGTCATTCCCGCGAAAGCGCATTGTCGTCAATTTAAGGCGAAAAGCAAAAGCCTAAAGCAATATCTCACACAGAGGCGCAAAGAACACTAAGAAAATTAAATGTTTTTTACCTGTTTTTTTGTTTCTTAACTTTGTGGGCTTTGTGACTTTGCGTGAGAAATGATTTTTTGTCTTGAATTATAAAGGGGGCACTGAGTTTACAGTGCCCCTTTTTTATTATTATTTTTTAATCTCTTCTGCAACGATATCCATATCTTTGAGAATGTTCTTCATAACTGAGGCCATATTCATGGCTGAAAGTTTCTCTGAAAGCTCGTCAACAGGTGTCTCGCATCCCTGGCAGATTTTTAGCCCGTTTATGTAAACCTTTTCTACTGCTTCCCTTACAAAAAGCCTTGCTGCGGCCTTTATATATTCGGGAGATTTTTCTTTACCAGCATAATTTGCAGCCTTTATGCAGAGAGCCTTTGCAACCTCGGTCCATGTCATCATGTCAGCAAGCAGGAACATTACATACTGTGATTTGGTTAGTTTGTTCTTTCTTGCAGCGAGTATTACATCGTTGGTAATGTTTATTGCATTTGCCAGTGCCAAGCCGCCGGTATCCTCTGAAAGCGTGGAGACCTTGTCGGCCATATTTTTATAGAATTCGCCCTTTGAACGTACTGTTGCCTGAAGACGGAACATGGAGATAAGCCGCCTCTGGATCTCGCTTGTGCCTTCGTATATACAGCAGATCTTCACATCTCTTTTTATCTTTTCAACCTCATATTCCTTAATGTAGCCATATCCGCCAAGCCCCTGGATAGCATCATTGGCCATGGCGTCACCCGCCTCGGTTGCAAAATATTTTGCGATTGATCCCTCTACCTGGAGATCCTTTTCATCTGTATCGAGCCTTGTTGCTACCTCTTCAATATATGCCCTGGCCGCCTCAAGCCTTACAGCATTCGGGACAAGGAGCCTGTGTGTATAACCCTCTATTTCAATTAAAGGGCTGCCGAATTGAACCCTGTCCTTTGCATATGCTATGGTCTTTTCAAGGGCCGCCATGCCTCCGCCAAGGCCGAAAGTTGCGACCATAAGCCTGGTATAACCGAACACCTCGTTTGACAGTTTAAGACCCTGACCCTCAACCCCGCCAATCAGATTTTCTTTTGGGATATACAGATCCTCAAGTGTGAGCGGGCATGTGTCAGAGGCCCTGATGCCATGTTTGTCTTCATGTTTTCCGGGGATCAGCCCCTTGTCGCCTGCCTCTGCTATAAAGAATGTGGGGCCGTCAGGTGCTTCTGCAAGTATGGTGTATATCTGAGCAACACCGCCATTTGTGATGAACTGCTTCTGGCCGTTAAGCTTGTAACCCTTAATCTCACCCTTTTCATCAAGCACCCTCTCTGCCTTTGTCTTTAAGGCCTGCACATTACTGCCTGCCTCGGGTTCTGTTACACCATAGGCGACAATAAGTCCCTCTTCTGCTATGCGGCCTATATATTTTGCCTTCTGTTCAGGTGATGATCCAACCCTTATAGGGTCTGTGCCAAGGCATATTGCTAAGAATGAGGTTGCAATCGCAAGGTCCATTTTTGCAAGCCTTTCTGAAACAATGGCTATGTCCATGGCCCCTGCGCCAAGCCCGCCATATTCTGCGGGGATAAAGATAAGATGCAGGGCTACCTCAGGGCTCAGCATGAAATTTATCAGCTCTTTAGGAAACTCACCCTCTTTATCCATCTCAAGCTTGGCTTCAAGGGTTATCTTCTCTTTTTCAAGTTTATTTATGGTGTCAAGCACCATTGTAAGCATTTCCGGGTCCATCCTGGTAATCTCGGACATTAAATATCCTCCTTGGTATTAAAAAAATTCCCGGGGTGACTGTTTTATCACTCCGGGGAAAATATTGGGGCACATTAGCAAAAAAACAATGGTGGTGTCAATCTTTAGAAAAGAAATGAAGTCCTGATACCTTATCAGTGCTGAACCGGATTATTTAAGCCCTTTTTCTATAAAAAAATCCGAATAGGCCATGTCTATCTTCTTAATATGGTTTATGAGCCAGGCCTTTAAAAACTCCATTATTTCCATGGATAACATTATCTTGTTTCTGGCAAAATCATCCTTGAAGGCGGCAACCTTGCTTACAAAATCCTTGTGCTCTTTTCTATGCTGCACAGCCTTCAGGTATCCGAACTTGTCAAAATAGCTTTCCTCTGTGCGGAAATGATTTATGGCGTAATCCACGAGTTCATCAATTATTCCTCCCAGTACAGTATTTGCCTTTCTCTCTTTCATGGCCTCGTGCAGCTTATTGATAAGCTCTACAAGTTTTTTATGCTGGGTATCTATTTCAGAAACCTTTACGCTGAGCGACTCTTCCCAATTTATTAGCGGCATGATGTTCCTCCTGAAAGGGTTACTTAACCAGATAATTATTGTTTTCTATATAGTAAATATCTCTTTAAATTCCTCCGGAAAAAAAGGCCTCCCATTTGAATTAACCGCAACGCCAATAACCTTGCCCAACAGGACAGGTTTTTTGTCTGGAAGCAGGTATATGTCCTGAAAAAAGGCAAACCTGATCTTTGATTCCTTTTTAATGTCCACTGTTACTAAAAATTTATCTCCACTCGCAAGGGGATATTTATAGTCCAGCTCTATTCTGATAACCACAAGGTTTATGCCCTTTTCTGTATATAACTTAAAATCAACCCTTTTAGCCTTAAGGTATTCGTGTCTCGCGTGTTCAAGGTAGTTCTGATAAACAGAGTTATTAACAATCCCCTGCATATCGCATTCATAGTCCCTTACGTTCATCTCAATAGAGAAGATTTCAGATTCCAATTTATTCAGCTCCGATAGTGAAAATATGCATGATATTAATCCATTTTGCTGTTTTTAGGTAATAATTTTTTATGATGTTTATATTATTTTTTGTCAAACTGTACGACCAGAACGCCAATAATTTCTTGACTCACAGGGCAGCTGGACCTATGCTCTGTCATCTTTCTCATCAAACATGTTAACCAATATAAAAGATTGGAGGGCCTATGTCTCGTAAACTGGCGGTTCTTGGGTTACTCTTAACAGGTTTTTTTATTCAGACAAATAATATTTGGGCAGTTGAAAACACCTCATGCTCAAGGGATGCCTTACAGAAGGTAACTGACTCATATATCAGTGCCCTTAAAAAGGGCGATTCATCTTTAATGCCCATAGCGTCAGGGGCAAAATATATAGAAAACAGGAAGCCCGTAGCCTTTAAAAGCGGTATATGGCAGGGGCCGGTGGTTGTTGATTTTTACCGCTCATTTATTGATACAGAAGCCTGTGAGACCTATACAGAAGTGATAAGCGCAACCGGTGAGCACCCTTATGTGATAGGTACGCGGATAAAAATATCGGATGATAAGGTTACCGAGGTAGAAGCACTTGTTACTGATAAAGATGACTGGCTCTTTAATGCTGCCAATTACCTGAAATATTCCCCAAAAGAAAAATGGGATATTCTTTTGCCTGAAATGAGAAGCAGCCGCGAGACACTTATCCGTGTGGCAAATGCCTATTTCGATGTATTTAAAGACTTTTCTACAGCAAATGATGTGCCATGGAATATCCCGTGTGCAAGGCTCGAAGGTGGCATTTATACAAACCCTGATGATAAACCGGATGCATCCTGTACAGGCGGCCCGCCCCTTGAAGGGAGTGTTGAGATTGCAAACCGCAGGTTTATTGTGGATGTTGATATGGGCACGGTTATCGGTCTTGCGGATTTTGGCGCCAGGGATGGCTGGCCTGATTCACATATATTCAGGGTGGAAAATGGAAAGGTGCGTTATGTGCACACCCTAACAGTCTGCCCGAATGGCTGTGAGTTGCCAGCACCTAAACCGTCACCCAAAAAGTAAGAAAATTAATTTATTACCCTGTCCGCTTGCGTCAGGGTAATTCAGTTTCGTCAAATTCAAGATGAAATACTGATAGGGTAATGTCATTGAGATAAAAGAAAAAGGAAAACACCTCTTTAAGGTCAAAAAATGTGACCTTAAAGAGAGGGCAACATTAAATACGGCAAAGATTAGTCAGGTCGGGTTATTAAACCGGCCTGCGTGCTGATTAAATCATTAAAATTTTAATTATCTGTTTATTAGAGCAAGAGGATAATAAGAAAATCATATAATCAATTGTTGACCTTTAGAGTGAGATTATGGACTTTACCAAAAAAGCCATTGATAGCATTGGCCAAGCTAAGGAATATTTCAAAGAAATGGGGTGTTCTCATTTCCATATGAGTAGAGAATATCCCGAGAGGTATGATGAGTATATTAATTTGAACATTCTCAAATCTGTGGAAATTGAATGGTCGAATGAATCTGTAAATGAGCTGTTTGAAAAAATACATGATCCCAATACAAAGAAAACAGATTTATGGTGGCTCCACTCAAGATTAGAAGATCTAGTTCAGTTTCTAAAAACGGTTGAGGTATTACAAAAAATATTTAAGGCAACTGAATTCATAATAGGTCAATTACCGAATAAAGATAAATTACTTGTTGCAGAAACAATAAATGGAAGGTCTGAGATAGGATTTCGGAGTGGTCTTATTTTTTTAGCGTATGATTTGAAGGAAAAGATCATTGCAAGAAGACTCGCAGTGATTTCTACAGATCTGATCAATTCTGCAAAAGAGAGAAATATTGATCAAGGTAGATGTGATAGAGCAATGAGTACCTGCAATAAAATAAAAAAGAAACTAGGACTTTCATGATCTCAGTTTCATTTACACTGTCTAACCCGCAACCTCAGCCGATCGGCTACGCCAGCGGCTGAGCAGCAAGGTTGGCAGCGTAATGAGTTGATAAAATGAAATCTTCTCAGAAGATAAATAATTTTTCAAACGTAGAAGGTAGGTTGGGTTAATAACCCGACATCATTTAAATTGGTGGCTGAAAAGTAAAATGGTTGTTTTAAAGCTGAGATGCAACGGTGAGTATAATTTAATCAGAATAAAGTCGGGTTGCTTCGCTTAACCCGACCTACAGACTGTCTCTGAGCCGAAACATTGGGAGTGAATAGAAAGTATTAATAATCGCAAAACGTAAACGAAAACTTACTGCCGCCGAAAAAGCTGCGAAGAAAAGGCGGAAAAAAGAATATAAAACCATATTCATAAATGGAAAACAGAAGCGGGTAAAACGCCCCCCGACAATTGATGGAATGGATGTTGATGAATTCATTTTAAGAA
>JAFGFM010000182.1 GCA_016931115.1 Deltaproteobacteria bacterium
GTTAGCCACCAACAGGAAGTACTCGATTTGATTCATGCTTTCAAGTTTTTAAATAACTTGTCACCCACAAATTCTTGTGAGGAGCCTCATAAAAGATATGGAGAATAATATTTCAATCAATATGGACTGAAATTATTTTCTATAATTGAATAAATAACAGATAGTTAACTTGAGTATTTAAAATGAAGTATGCAATATATTTATCCTATTTACTAAAGATAATTGCCTATCTTTGTCTGGGAATGGTTTTATATGTGCTGTATTCCATGCGATCAGGCTGACCTGTTACAATCCGCACCGGTCTGGTGTTTAAGATCATACCCCTTTTGATTCTTTATTATCTATTTGATCTGGTTGCAAAAAAAATAAGATACTAAGACTTGATGGGTAACAAGCAGTTACGTTGTAATATCAAAATGGAGATCGCAGTAAACCAGAGGATACCGAATTACCCTTCCTCCCCAATCGCATTGCCTCGGAGGAAGGGTAATAAATAGTTATTTACAGCCCTAATGCACCCTTGAATTTTTCAACTATCATCTCTGTCGGTGCGCAGTAGATGTAGTTGCCATCAACTGTCTGCCATTCATCCTGTTCTATCTTTCCCAGTTTTTTATGGTGATATATGAGCCTGTAGGCGAGTTTGTCACTCCCTGCATCCATATAAATAACCTTGTTACCGATTGCCTCTCCTGATGCAGGAGAAAGGGCCGAGCTTTTGCTGTCTGTTATACTCTTGCCAAACTGGTTGTATTTGAGTTCTACACTTACCCTGGCTACGCCAAGTTCCTCAAGCTCCTTCAGGTCTGCTTCATATTCAACTGTAAGGGGTTTAATAGGCGCTGCAAGGGTAACAGCCATAAGTTCACCCTTTGCCCATTTTGGCTCGGCAGGGTATAAATGGCCGCCTCTCAGGCTCCACTGTACAGCATAATCATAGGTCTGGGCATCATCCACCATGCGTGCATACGAAAGGGTAGCGGTCTGTCCGCTGGTTTCAAGGTATTTCTTGTCTATGGTTATTTCATCAATAAAAGGGCGCTGATCTTTTCTTGGCACCCTTACCTGTACTGTGGCATAATTCACCATGGTGTTAAAGATATCATAGGCCTCATTATCAATCACAAAACGCATCTCACGCCTCTGGAAGAATGGGTCATCCAGGTTTACCTCTGATACCAGTTTGGGGTTATCCTTGAAATCCTTGTACCATGCCCCCACATTTCCGGTCATTGAATAGGTCTCATACCTGGCCATTACCTTTTTCAGGCTTAATACCTGTTTTGATTTTCGCTTGATCTCCTTTCTCTGAAAGACCGTATAGGAGTAATTATTGTATTTTGCAGCATCTTTCCTGCGGGCGGCAATTGCCTCCTTGTCTTCGGTCTCATCATCAGACATCAGCTCATCCTCAGATGGTTCTCCAAGACGCTTCTGCATATCAAAGAATGACTCCAGCACAATCTTGTGGAGCCCGCTCTCAACTATCTCCTTGTCACTGTCAGGCACATGCTGGATATAATCGAATTTTACAACACCTGTTTCCTGCAAAAAATCAAGCGCCAGGGTCTGCTCTTTTTCAGTGAGGGTTGTTGTTTTGCGTGTCCCTATGTTGAAGACATTGTACCATTTAGGGTCCCAGTATTTTGAACGTTTGGTCTTTACCTCACGTTCATGCGTATATTTTGTCTCGATCTCATTATATTTATCATAGTCAATAGTAACTGTTACATCATATGCAGGCAGTTTAACCACATATTTAAGGTCAAATGTAACAGATACCTGTGAAGTAGGTTTACTGAAACCCTCGGCAAGAAGGGTAGCACCATATGCATCAAGGCGCGCGGCAACCGCCACCTGCTGACCCTCCATTACAGGGGCCTTGCCGCTTGTAATAAGTGTGGGAGCAAACTCCTTGTCGCCCAGGATAGCGGATACCACATTAAAGCTGTTACCCTCTGCCCCGACCTCAAGGGGGACTGCACCCTTGAGTATGGCCCCCTTTACCTGCTTTTTAAGAAGGTTTGCTGTCTCCTGCTGCTGTGCCTGGGTAAGACCGTATTCTGCAAGAAAATGGAGCACAGCGCCCTCTGCACCACCGGCCGCCTTTGTCTTGTCAGAGACAAACCTGATCATTGAAAATTTCGGTAGACCATCCGGCCCTTTTGATATATGGGGGTTGGCCGGGAGATAGTAATAATTGCTGCTTGTTTTTAAAGGGTCATTTGTTGCTGCCGGAAAACACCTTACGGTTGTTCCATCTGCAAGCTTGATATCTACATGCCTGCCATATTGTATGCCGCCTACCTCTTTAACAGCATCTGCTGAAGGTATGGAAAGAGACGGCGCAATGCTTATCGGTTTTATTTGCCTGATATGATCCAGCTTCAGGGTCTTTTGTTTATCGTCAGCCGAAACAGTGAAAGATGATGCGATGAGAATTAATGCCAGGGCCATCCATGCTGCTTTATATCTTTTAATCATTATAACCTCCTGTTGTTATCGTATATACTGTGTGAAAATCCTGTTATTGCCTTTTATTATTGTCCAGGCGGCACAAGAACCAGATAGGTCTCATCAAGCCTCTGCCATTCCCCTTTTATCTGCTCACCCTTTGAAGGGTACCAGTTAACCCTGTAAAACAGATCCTTTCCCGGGTCATGAAAGAGCACACTCTTTGAAACCGACTCTGCATCTGTCACCCTCATTACAGCAAGCCGCTTTTCAATCTCCCTGTTAAATACAGTGTATTTCACCTCAACAGTGGCGCTTCTGATGCCTTTATCCTCAAATAGAAACCTGTCTGCGTCCAGTTCAAGGTCTGTTCGTGACAGGGGCGGGGCTATAGTCACAATTGGGTCTAAGCTTTCCAGCCATTTGTCAGGGGCCTCAGGGTTTTTTATCTGGTTCTGCCCTTTAATGCTCCATGTGGTTCTGTAACCGTATTTCAACCATGCCTCATCCTTTTCTCCAAGTCTTGCATAGGTGTATGATTTTGTAAGGCGTCCTTCACGGATATCCTCTCTTGTGAATATGAGTTCACCGGCAGCATCATCATGATCCTTATATTTTTTAAGCACGGAAACACCTGCAAAGTTCATTATATCCTCGAAGACATCTGAAAAATCACCATCTATCCTGAAAAAGAGCTCACGCTTCTGAAATGCAGGATCAGCCAGGTTTACCACACGAAACATATCCTGGTTGTCCTTGAACTCTTTATAGAGCCCTGAAATATTACCGGCAGTATCTACAGGCACCTTTACTACCGCCTTTCTGGTGAGGTTTATACTGAACTGCGCCCTGTTAATATCAGAGCGTTTTTTTAAGACATACTGGTTATCAGTATAGTATTTCTGGTCGCCTGAGCTTGTAAATAATTGCGCCAGCCACCCCTTTTTCTGGCGGCCCTGTATCTGTCCCGATTCCACTGCCTTTTCCTTTTCAGGTATGGCAGTAAACCCTGTTTTCTGGTCAAAGATGATCTCGGTCAGTTTTGTGGTTGCGAGATCTACCAGGCTTTGCATGGCCTTGTTTGCGGAATCCTCCGGGAGCCTGTCAAATATCTCCACATTAACAACACCGGTGCGTACAAGCTCGTCTATTATATCCCTGAGCTGTTTTTTTGTGTAATCCTCCTGCACATTCTTAACCTTTGAAAAATGCTCATACACAGTGCTTATATCCGCGCTGATCTTTGCCTGAAAGGATGGAAGGACCGCCTCATAATAGGTCCTTAATGCAATAGAGACATCAGATGTGGGTTTTGTTAGTGATTCCCATAAAAGCGTTGCCCCCTGAGGGGTCAATGTTGCTGCCACCGCAGCCTTTGCACCGGGTGTTACAGGGGCGCGCCCGCTTGTGATAAGGGAGCTTGTAAAACCCTTGTCAGAAAGCGACCCTGAGATAATGCTGAAACTGCCCTCCTCTTCCTGTAAAAGTGCAACCGGCCCGGCAAGCCTCGCCTTTCCATTTTCCTTTTTTAATGCCTCTTTCAACGCTTCAAGTTCATCCGCAGGGAGGGTGAAGGTAACAAGCATATGAAGAAGCCCCCCGCTGGTCTCCCCTTTGGGGTCAACAAATTTTACTAAAGAGAGTTCAAGCCCCTTATCCACCCTTTCAGAAACCCTCGGGGCAGGGGGCAGGTAGTAATAAACGTTTGCATCATTTGCATCCTGAAGCAGAAGTATTCCGTTTACCTCCATCTGGCCCGATTCATAGTTTACAAGGGCAGAGGCAGGTAATGCGACAAGAGCTATTAATAAACAGAATAGAGAAAAGAGATATTTTTTTATGAAGGCCATATCCTAGATACCTCCTTTTGGCAGTTCATCCCAGTAAATGATATCACCTTCCAGTAAAGCGCTTTTTGCAGAGAGTTTCCTGTTGTTCGCAAGGTGCCATGTTATATCCACCTTTGTCTCAGGGTTTACAATATCCTCCGGGATATCCACCATGATTGACGGGGCAGGGCCGTTGTTGCGTATGGTAACCTGCTGTGAAATATTTTTGTCACCAACGCGGCATTTAAATGTAAGAACACCGTGCCGCACCTCTGCATCTGTAAGTGATTTTCCGTTCCCCTCTATGGTTATTGACCTGTAATGGTGGGGAGGAATAAGGGCCAGCATGGGGCTGTCAGTTTTGGTCCACGGTGTGCGTATTTCATTACCGCCATAGAATGACCATGTTACCTGGTATTCATAGTCAAGCCATTTAGTCCGGTCTGTATCATCCTTCCATCCATAAACAACAGAAAAATTATTGCCTGAGGTATTGAAATTTTCAGGTGTAACAACTACCTCTCCTGTTGTTGTTTCACCATTCTGGTGGACTTTTTTAAGTTTTATCGTTACGAAGTTTAGATACTTTGTAAATGTGGATGCATCCTGCCCGTCAAGGGTGACCTTTATTTCACGCTGTTTAAATACAGGGTCATCTATTGTTATTGCCCTGAAAACACCCTGATCTCTGCCGTAAAGCCTGAAGAGATGGCCTATGTTCTCGGCCATTGCAAAGGCCTGTGTCTCGGTGCGGAAATTATTCATGTTGTATACCATCTTGCCTGAGCGTTTAATCTTTTTCATCTTGTAGGATGCCACGAGTGAAAATCCGGGTGAGCCGTCAGACCTTGCCTTTTGCGAGGTAGTTGCAGGTTTAGGCGTAGTCGATGTTGCTGCTTTTGTTGGGGCATTTGTTGCTGTTGTCGGGGCATTTGTTGAGGTTGTCCCTGAAGCAGGGGTTTGTGTTTTAGTGTCTGATGAAGGCATTGGAAGAGGCGGAAGATCTTTTAGATCAATAGCCTTTAAACCTGTATCTGCTGTACCTGTTTTAGACCCTTCAACCTGGGGCTGGCCAGAATCAGCACTCTTTTGAGATTCAGACCCTTTAATCATACTGTCATCCACTATATTTTTATCCGCCCCTGTGCTGCCTGATTGAGATGCCTCTTTTTCTTTGAGACGTTCTTTGAGCATCCTGATGTAGCCCTCAACCTCTTCTAAACGTGACCCTGAAGGGTTATGGCTGTTTTTGTATTCCTCATAAGCGGAAATGGCATTTTTTATCGCCTCAATCTGAAAACCTCCCTGACGCACCTCATCATGAATGCGACGGGCAACTGCATATGCATCGCTGGCTGATTCAGCCTGTGCCTGTTCTGCATTTCCTTTTACTGTCTCCTGTGATTCTACTGCTGACTCCTTTGGGTCGGCGTATGCAGCAGGAGAGAGTACATTATCAAGAAAGGTTAAAAATGGATTTGCAGCAGTATTATAGATGTTCCTGTTCCTGTAAATCCCTGTTGTTTTTCCTGCTACTGTTGATGTGCTGCCTGATGTTGATGCATCCTTGAGCATTTTTGCCGCCTGGTTCAGGCTGTCATAGCTGCTGTCTGCTGCGGCCCTTGTGAGATCGTCCGCAGCTACAGGTTCAAACATCACCTTGAGCAGCTTTTCATTGGCGCTTTCAAGTATCCTTTCCATTGATGCATTTTCGCCCTTGGTGGTAATTTTAATGGCCCCTGTCTGACGAAGTTCCTGAAACAGCATATCCACATCTGCCCCGAACCATTTGTATTTAAAACCGGCCTGTATGCGGTCACTCTTGGCGATACTGCTCCAGTCAGCCTCAAGGGTGGCCTCATAGGGCTCACGTATACCGGCAAACTCCATATCAAAAACAAGGGATATGTCAGGGGTGTCTGTCTGAAAGCTTGCCCACAGTAATTCTGCCCCTTCGCGTGTGAGGGCCATTGATACGGCTGTTTTCTGGCCTTCCATAAGGGGGGCCTTGCCAACAGCAACTACCTTTGTGAAGAGTTCATTTCCCTCTTTAAATGATGTAATAAGGGCAAAGCTGCCTTTCCGGTAAATAATGGGGCCTGCTATTTTTGCATCCGGGTGGCGCTCCTGAAGGGCATTTTCCGCATTTTTTATACGGCCTTCAGATACCCCGTATGTGACAAGAAAATGGACAAGGCCTCCGCCTCCCGCCTCACCTGTGCCTGCCTTTCCAGTCTCCTGTGTTTTGGCATATTTCAGAAATGAAAACTGGGGCTTCCCATCCTTTGAGGCAATCCTTGGCTGGTCAGGGAGGTAGTAAAAATTATTCGGATCATCCATTTCAGGGTAGCATATCAGGTCGCCGTATTTTTCCATCCTGTCCAGCATTACCTCCTGGGAATAGAGGGCACTTCCGGGAAAAAGGAGGATAATAAACATGGTGAAAAACATAATAGGTATTTTTGCAGATATAGTTTTCATAGCTCTCCTCATAAAATCATGGATTAAATTATTCCATCTCTGTTACTTCATTTTTATCATCACTGTTTTTATAATCTGTAATATCAAGAAGTGTCTCACCTGATTTTTCCATCCATGGCGAGGTTTCCTGACCTCCCTCTTTATTTATCCTGATGATCCTGTACCTGTATGGCCTGTCAAGGTCCTTTGCCAGCTTGAATTCTATGCGGTTAATGTAATCCCCGTTCTCCCTGAAGGTGACTGTTTCAACAAGGTCGCGCCCTGTTGCAGGTATTGCAACCTCAACCATCTTGGCATAGAGGTTTTTATCAAGGTTTTCTACAAAGTCAAAACAAAAGAGATCAAGCGCTGTATAGCCGACCTTCATTGTCCCGCCCAGGTCCACTTTTCGGAAATGATCAGGATATGCACTCATATTAAGTTCAACAGGCATCGTAAATGAGAAAGGTGTTGTTGATGGCTGCCATTCATCCCCTTTTTTCTGCACGCCGGAAAGGGTCTCTTCAAATGCAACACTTACCAGTGTCTGACCTTTTTCAACTGCACCCCAGAGGATTTCCGCATTATTACTGTCAAGGGGAACAACCATTATCCCGCTCTTCCAGCGGAGCCCGCTTTCAAATATCTGTTCATGATCTGAAAAAATCAAGGTCACCTTGCTTGCAGATACCGGTATGGATTTTAACCTGGGTGAGTTGATTCCCTTATCACGCAGGGTCTTTCGTATCTTTGTATTAAGCCCCGATTCATTGGAGCGTTCAATGCCAAAGGTAAGCACACCCTTTGCCCAGAAGTCGCCTGCATCACCTGTACCCTTTCTGCCCAGGTACCTGTAGATGGAAAAACCATAGTCAGGGCTCCTGTCATCCTTTAATTTAAGCGAAGGTTTAGAGGGCGATATATACCATAAAGAGGGCTCTTTGTGATCCTGGTATACCCTTGTGCCCTCAATATCATGGTAAACATCCAGGGCAGGGGAGGCGAGGCAAGGGGCTCCTGACAAAAGAATCATGAAAAATATAAGTATGGTAAATTTCATTTTACTATTCTTCTGTAGAAGGCTCTAAATCGGGCCTTTGTATCAGTTTTTCAAGCTGGCTTGCGCCGAAAAACTGTGTCAGTTTTCTGGATTCTTCCCACACAGGAGAGATGTTAGACTCGCCTGTATCCATAACAGCCTCAAGCCTGTACTTGTATAGAAGGGGGTTCTCTCCTTTGTCAGATGGCACAAATATCATTGTATCAGCATTAATATTTGCATCTGCGGTAATGATCGCCTCCTGCTCCTTAACACTCTTTCCCCCTGCTGTAAGGTATGGGGACTGGATGTGTACAATAAGCTTGTAAAGGCCAAATTCTTCAAATATGGATGGTATTGCCTCCAGGTGTATTTTACTCCCAGGTGCAACACCTATCCCCTTTCTTACTGACAGATCAATCTGCCGGATGCAGTCTGTGCAGCCACTGTCAAGTGAAAGCCCCATCCATATAACAGCCAGGTTATCACCCAGCAGTTCTTTGACTGAGGGCAGTTTAAAGGGCTTTGTTTTGCCGGGCCTGATATCAACCGGTTTGAGCTTCTTTGATATACGCTCAAGTTTTCCGCCTGAGAGCCTGTAGCCATTTATGGACTCTATATTTACCGGAAATGATGTCAGGTTTTTCAGGCTGTCAATTGGTTTTCCTGTGGCCCAGGCATAGAATCCTTCAAGTCTTTCCCCTGTAAACTGCGAATAGCTAATCCTGATAGGCACAGGGATATGTGTCTCCTTTACCTTTACATTAAGTGATCCTGCAAGGCCGTCCCCTGTAATCTGGGCAAGCACCTCTTCGGTTTCATCCTGTGTGAGGTTCATTGTAAGCCTGAATTCCTGCTTCAGGTGAGACGGCGGTGTCAGATTTATGCGCTCAGGCGGAACTGTTAAACCTGTAGAGAGTGCATTCAGGTCTGCGGTAGCGCCTAAGCCCGGCATTGCCTTTATTTCAAGCGGATCGCCGGGTTTCAGGTCAAATGCCTGCTGTAAAATAGATTTAAGTATTGCGGAATCACCTGACCTGTATGGCGCCTGGAGTTCCGCTGTGATCATTACAGAGGGTTTACCCTGTTCCGAAAGGGTGTTGTACTGCACGCTCAGACGATACCCGCTTTCATCCTGTTTAAGGAGAAACTCCCTTGGGATATAGTAAAAGACATGGGGCGCTGCTATATCCTGTAGAATAAGGTGGCTCTCCCATCCGCAGACATGGGAAAGGTCATCCAAAAGAGAGGCATCGTCAATATAATCGGAGAGGTCCAAAGAGGCAGCCGGGTCAGGCCCCTCCGGTTTTACCGGTTTTTCAGCCGGTTTAATTGGCCTCAGGTTCTTGAAATCAACAAGGGGCCTTCTTTTTATAGTAACAGTTGTCATTGGCCTGAACTGCAATGCTGCGCCGCTTACTCCCTTTATTGCCTGGGATTTATTAAAAACGGGCGCCGGCATATCGGTCTTTTTCTTTTCACCCGCGGTATTTGTATTATCCCCGAGGCTGCTTAAGGAAAAAAAGATACTTATCAGCAAAATAAATATTATCCTCATGGTATCTCCCCTTGGATATCTGTTATTTATTCGTAATAACCGGGTTTACCCAGACAGCCCAGTCCTGTGCGCTTGTAGCGCCTGAACTGACATGCAGAACTATCTGTATCTCTTTACCAGCCCATTCCGACAGATCCGCTTCAAGTTTGGTGTATGCGTTGCAATCTATTTTTTTTCTCACTATGCGTTTAATCTTATTCTCATGGAAAACACCAACAGTCATGATAACACCATCGGAATTTGTTGCGCCTTTGAGCATCGCCCCTGTGGCCCTGAATTTAAAATTATTTCCGAGGATCATCAAAGGGTATCGGCCCTCTATCCAGCCGCCATTGACCCATTCAGGGTGGGTCTCAAGCAGGTTAACTGCTTTGTTGTTAGGACATATGATCCCATTCTCAAGGGTGAGTACAAAACCCTGTTTATCTCCTGAATTGCCGGGGAATTTGAGTTCACCTGCATTACTTTTCCATTTTGCGACGTTTGTATGTTTATAGAGATCATACATAGTATTGGGTTTGTTAAGGTCAATGGGCGGGATTTTTACAGGGGCTACCTGTGTTACTTTAACCGGTGCTGATGTAACGGGTGATTCGACAGGTTTTACAGTAATGGCCCTGGCAGGTTTAAGGATAGTCCCTGTCTGAATAATTGTTCCCGGCTTTACCGGTTTGATATCCGATACACCTGGTTTTGCCTGCTCAGGTTTTTCACCCTCTGCCAGTTCTATGCCTGCATCAGTTTCATTTGGCTTTACATCTTCAGGTGTCTCTATTTCACTGCTATCTGTCCATGTCTTGGTAAAGTCATACACAAGCTCACCAAATGGCCGTTCAGGATTGGTCTCTCTTACAAGTGATAGCCTCAGCTGATCCGATATGACCTGATCCGCTGATACACCCCAGCCCGAGTCATCCTGACCATGGCTGATAGTCATGATAACAGAGCCTGATTTTTCGCGAAGGGTAGAGAGGGTGCTGTTAAAACCATTCAGTGATTCTCCCCATTTCAGTACCTCACCCTTAACATAAACCCCATCCTTGCGTTTTACCCCCTCGTATTTAACCTCAAGTACAATGGAGTTGCCTCTTCTTTCAAGGAATTTTACATCGCCTATGCGGCCTTTGTATGTGCCTATAAACTCATCAATACCAGTCTTCAGAGATTCATTGGCAGCATTGCCAAGTGCATTGAAGAGTGTATCCATAAAACCGCCCTCCTTTTTTGTATCCTCCTCTTTAGCGGCAGGGGCGCTCTCCTCTATCGGTTCTTCATCCACCTGGGAAAAGGCCGGGGTAATAAACAGGAATAAAAGAAAAATCAGGGATAATGTCAGAACAGGTTTGTTTCGGTTAATCATTTTTTATCTCCTTTATTTTTTACTCAGTTCAAAGATCCATAATTTTGCGCCAACTCTATCAATATTTTTTTATAATGTAAACAAGACACCGTTTTGGATTATTTATTCATTCTTTGCTTGACTTTAAAAATCATATTAATGATATATATCAATATTAGAGCGGTCAGCCATCAGCGTTCAGCTTCATGTCGCGCCATAGCCTTGTGCGAAGGCTGATCAACACAATATTTTTAAAGCAAAGAGTTGGCTGATCCCGCCTGGGGCTGGACTGAAAGCTTCATATAGTAATTGTTTTATGGAGATAATCAAAATGCAAATCCCATCATTTGATCCAAAAGAATTAAAGGTCGTATCTGAGATACCTGAAAGCACAAGGATGCCTGCTATCAGGATATATGACTATCCTGTTACTATAAGAGATGGTGTGGTCGCTGCATTTAAAAGAAAGCCGCTCTGGCAGATAATTGATCCTGAAATCAATATTTTTACACCCGGTATCATACCGGACAATGTTGCGCGCTCATTTGTATATGAGGCAAACGCCTTTGACCCTATGAATGGCGGCGGAAAGGACATGTTCGGGATTGAGTGGGAATATATACCTGTGGCTGGCGGTTCAATGGTGCGGCCCGGCAAGCCATTTATGGATGATGCTAACCAGTGGTATGAGAAGTTAACATGGCCTGATATAGATAGCTGGGGCTGGGAAAAGAGCGCCAGAGATAACAACGGGACATATCTTAAACCTGATATCTTTAACATGGTCTGGTTCCAGACAGGTTTTTTTGAACGGCTGATCTCATTTATGGATTTTGAGGCGGCTGTCATGGCCATGATAGATGAGGATCAGAAAGAGGCAGTAAGGGAGCTTTTTGACAGGCTTGCTGATCTTTATATAAAGATACTTGATAACTATATGCGCTATTATGAGAATATAGACGGTTTCTATTTTCATGATGACTGGGGCGCACAGAAGGAGACCTTTTTCTCGCCTGGCACTGCACTTGATCTGATTGTGCCACCCATGAAAAGGGTGACTGATTTTATCCACTCAAAGGGCAGGTTTGCTGAACTGCACAGTTGCGGCATGCTTTTTAAACAGGTGCCCAACATGATCGCCGCAGGATGGGATGCATGGGGCGGGCAGGGGATTAATGATTTTGAAACGATCTATGACCTTTATGGGGATAAAATACTTGTCGGTGTTGTACCTGAAAGGTTTGATCCCAAAACCACCACTGAAGATGAACAGAGGGCAATAGCAAAAAAATATGCAGAAAGATTCTGCAATCCTGAAAAGCCAAGCTATCTTCACAGGTATGGGGCACAGTACCTGACACCAGCCTTCAGGGAGACACTTTATATAGAGTCCAGGAAGAGATACAGCAGATAGACTAATAATTTTAAACCGCGAAATACGCGAACAGCGCGAACAGTTTTAATTATTAAAAAGTTTTTTTTCGTGTCGTTCGTGTGGTTCGAGGTTCATGAATTTAAGATTTATTTAACCGCGAAAGGCGCGAACTGCGCAAAAATATTTATATTTGCACCTCTGATATTTTTAAAGTCTTTATCCTTTTACAGTTTTTGTTCGTGTCGTTCGTGTGGTTCGCGGTTAATGGATTTAAGATTTTTAAACCGCGAAA
>JAFGFM010000183.1 GCA_016931115.1 Deltaproteobacteria bacterium
GCAAATAAATTTTATACTGTTTTTTTTCGTGCCTTTCGTTGCCTGTCCCGCCATAGCTTCAGCGGCGGCGGATGTTTCGCGGTTCATAGTATCTTATAACCTGCCAGCCTTCAGCCTATGCTTTGCTATAACAACATACCTGCTTGTTACCCCCAGTATCCTCCTTTTCTGCATGGCAGATACAATACCGGCGCTGAAACGTTCCGAAGACATTGGTGCCTGTATAATATGTGTTGCCTGCCACCCACCCTTTCCTAGGGCACTAAGATAATCATCTATCATAATGGAGTTTTCCCTTTTTTCTTCCCTTGCAGGTTTGCCCTGAAAATCCCTCCAGTCTGCATTAAATTAGAGGCTGAAGCTTTTCAGTCTGAAGGTTGTTAGTGTTTTGTATTTTTTCCTTCAGCCCTCAGCCTAAACAGCTTCAGCCTGTCTTTCCTACCTGTGACCGGTTTAGATTGTGATCTATTGCGGTAACCAGCACATCCTCTGAAGTGTCCAGTAAAACAGGAAGGTCATTTTCATAAAATGACCGCCATTTCAATGGTTTAGGCAGATTATTAAAGATATTTTCCACCTGTCCCATAAATTTATGGGACAGGCGGTTCAACTTTTCACGTTGCAGATTTTCCGCAGCGCACATGCGCCTTGCTTCAAGGTCATTTGCCTATATTTCATTTATCCTTTTCAGGCTATAGTAATTTTCTTTTCCAGATAAACATCCTGTATAGCATTAAGCAATGCAACACCTTTCTTCATTGGTTTTTGAAAAGCCTTTCTACCGGATATAAGACCCATGCCCCCTGCCCTTTTATTGATAACCGCTGTCCTTACTGCCTGTTGCAGGTCATTTTTTCCGCTGCCTCCGCCGGAATTTATTAACCCCATACGGCCCATATAGCAGTTTATGACCTGGTATCTTGTGAGATCAATCGGGTGATCACTTGTTAATTTTTCATAAACGTCTTTATGTGTTTTACCAAATTTAACAGCATTGTATCCGCCATTGCATGTTGGTTGTTTTTGTTTGATGATGTCTGCCTCAATGGTAACACCAAGATGGTTAGCCTGTCCTGTCAGGTCAGATGAATCATGATAATCGACATCATCTTTATTGAATGCATTGTTTCTCAAATAACACCACAGAACAGTAAACATACCCAGCTCATGCGCCCGTTCAAATGCCTGAGTAACCTCTTCTATCTGCCTGTTAGATTCAGATGAGCCATAATATATTGTTGCACCTACTGCCACAGCACCCATATTAAAGGCCTGTTCCACAGATGCAAACATACGCTGATCAAATTTATTTGGATAGGTAAGCAATTCATTGTGGTTTAGTTTCACCAGGAACGGAATCTTATGTGCGTATTTTCTGGAGACAGCACCAAGCACTCCAAGGGTTGATGCAACCGCATTACACCCGCCTTCAATGGCCAGCTTTACAATATTTTCAGGATCAAAGTAGGCCGGGTTAGGAGCAAAGGATGCCCCGGCAGAATGTTCAATCCCCTGATCAACCGGAAGAATGGAAAGATAACCGGTTCCGGCAAGTCTGCCATGGTCAAATACCGATTGCATGTTTCTAAGCACATTACTGGATCTGTCTGTATACAGCATTATTTCATCTATAAAATCCGGTCCGGGAAGATGCAGATCCTCTTTTTTCACGGTATTACATTTATGTTCCAGTAAACTTTTCGCCTCATCACCAAGTAATTCTGTAATTTTATTTAACATTTTTTTCTCCTGTTATAATTATTTAACATTGCCCTGATGCGCGACTTTTTCCATGGCCTTTGTAATTTCCTGCAAATCTCCCAGATAATATTTTTTCACTGCCTTTAATGAATCATCAAGTTCATATACCAGCGGTATCCCGGTTGGAATATTCAGGTTTATAATTTGATCGTCAGACATATGATCCAGTTCCTTTACAAGCGCACGCAGGCTGTTGCCATGGGCCACAATGAGAACTCTTTCGCCCTTTTTAATCTCTGGAACAATGGTCTCATTCCAGAGAGGCATGATCCTGTTAAAGGTCTCCTTTAAACATTCCGCTTGAGGAAGTTCGCTGTCTTTTAGATTACGATACCGGTGATCATGACCCGGGAAACGGTCATCAGTCCTTTCCAGTTCAGGCGGTGGAGTATCATAATCCCTTCGCCAGAGAAGAACCTGGTCCTCACCATATTTTTTTGCGGTTTCAAGCTTGTTTAATCCCTGCAGTGCGCCATAATGCCGTTCATTAAGCCGCCAGTCCCTGTACACAGGAATCCACATGAGGTCCATCTTATCCATAACAATCCATAAAGTCCGGATTGCACGTTTTAAAACCGACGTGTATGCAACATCAAAGGTGAACCCCTCATTTTTGAGCGTTTTACCTGCTTCCTCTGCTTCATGTATTCCATTTCCCGTCAGATCAACATCTGCCCAGCCGGTGAACCTGTTTTCTTTATTCCATTGGCTTTCACCATGCCTTAATAAAACGAGTTTATACATATTTAAATGCCTCTCTATATGCTTCAAGGTGCTGATCTAAAAGCCCCAGAATGCAATTCAAAAAGATAACGATAGCTGTCCTGATACATATTAAGTATCGTATCAAACATTAATGAGGCAAACTATGTGTTGCTCAGAGGCAGCGAGGTTTTTTTTACACTGTCACATGGAGTAAACTTGATAGCACCTATCATAGTTGTCTCGACATGAGAATAAATTTCAGAGTGTAATAACTTACTGATTCCATCGCATCTTCTACAAATTTTGTATAACTCGAATTATGACTCATTATTCCATCCTTGACCATGAAAACATTATAATCCAGGTCAAATGCGCCGTAATATGTCGCCAAAACACAACCGACAGCACTTAACCCGCAGATAAATAAGGTATTGCATTCTTTTCCCTGCAAAAAGTCATGACCTCCGGCAAAGCCGGAGGCTTGAATTATGAACCGCTCAAAGCGGTGTTAAAACCATGAGCCACCTAAAGGTGGGAATCCTAAAACAAACTCATCTGCTGGTCGAGGTCTCTATCCCTCTTCTCCTGATTCTTGATGTATTGACGGGTAACCTCCTCATCACGACCAATCGATGAAACATAGTAACCTCTGGCCCAAAAATTCTGACCAGTAAAGTTTTGCTTA
>JAFGFM010000025.1 GCA_016931115.1 Deltaproteobacteria bacterium
CCTGATATCACAAATGCCCTGGATATCTTCTCATCAAGGGAGGTGGCGGAAAGTGAGTATATTCCGGGAAGGTCAACAACCTCTATCTCCATATCCTTATGGTTGTAAACACCTGTCTTTCTTTCTACAGTAACGCCGGGCCAGTTTCCCACCTTTTGTTTTGCGCCTGTAAGGGCGTTGAAAAGGGTAGTTTTTCCGCAATTGGGGTTGCCTGCAAGGCCTATTGTTATTGAACTCATTTTTTTAACTCCTTTCCACCATGACTGCTGCGGCCTCATTCTTCCTGAGGCTCAAGTAGAATCCCCTTATGTTTATCTCTATCGGGTCGCCTAAAGGTGCAACGCGCACAACCTTAAGCTCTGTTCCCTTTGTGAGCCCCATTGCAAGCAGCTTGTTCATAAAGGCCTTTCCGGCCTTTGAATAACCCGAAATCTTTGCAATAGCGTTTATCTCCAGATCACAAATTGTTTTTGTCATATCTCCTCCATTAATAATCTATAAGCACTTCGGTAAGCATCTTTCGTAAAAGCTCTAATCTTTTAGATTTAAATGATTTTTTAGTCTGCTCCAGGATTTCTATGGTCTCTTTAAGGGCACCAAGCAGTTTTTTCTCTCTTTCATTTTCCTGCACGCTCTTACCCGCAGTAAAATTTCTCTTTATCACCCGGTTATTTATAAGCTCTTCCATAAGGGCATACTGCATATCAATCCTTTTATAGAGTTCCTCTGTACGGTTATGCAAACTAATCAGAATCTCATTATTATTAAGCGCTTCATTAGGCATCACTAACCCTGTTAGAACTTTCTAAGTTAATGGGCAAAAAAAATTACTGCTTGGTAATATTAATCAGCCCGGGCTCACAATGTATCTTGAAATTTTTCATGTGTTCTTCACATTTTTCAGTATTAATGCCATGCCTGCAATAATCCTCAAAATAATTCAACCAGCTTTCTCCGGTACGTGGACATGACTGCACAAACTCTATAAATTTTATAAGACGAGTCAAGGTCCGTGAACTCATTCCATGCTCCATCTTACAGGCCTCTTCGTCAGCTAGAACGGGATCAAGCTTTAAAATATCTGTAAGAAAATTTTTTATGACATTATGCCTCTTTTCAATCTCCCTTCCAACCCTGATACCTTTTTCCGTAAGTTCGAGGTATTCATGTTTTTCATAATCAACAAGGCCTTTGTCATTAAGGGTCTTGAGCATGTTTGTAACAGTGGGCATCTTTACTCCCAGTTTTTTGGCTATATTCTTTACCCTTATAGCCCCCTTTTCTCTGTTCAACTGAACAATAGTCTCAAGGTAATCTTCCATGGTCGATGTTATGGTTATATCATCCATCTGATCCTCTTATTAAGTTATAATAATATTAGAGCCGACTAATAAAATTATCATTACACTAATCTTGATCCTTCCTCATGTCAAGCAAATTTTATATAATAAAAAGCTTGACATGAGAAATTATATAATTTATTAGATCAATCTATTTTATTTAGCTTACTATACCTTTCCGCAATCATTTTATTTTAAAAGCGGTAGAGGGAAATAAAAAACAGGCATGCTTTACGGTTTTATTGCCAGAAGGGCAGATAAAAAAGTGAAGGCATAACTCGGTGGTTTTTATCCGGGTTATGCCTTTTTTATTTTGGGGGAATGGAAAAAGAAATGTCAAAAATAAACAGATTACTTAAGAACCTGTCATTAATTGCTATCCTGTTTCTGGTATCCATGAGGTTTTCAGTGATTGCGGCAGAGGGGCCACAGGATGTCCAGGAAACCGGTAAAAAGGTCATAGGGGTTTACCAGGAGATACAATTAACGGAAGGGGAGTGGCAAGAGAGCAGAGAAACTCAGGAGAACAGATACAATAATCTTAAGAAGCAAATAGAGTCCCTGCTGAAAAAGAAGGAGCTGCTTCAAAATAAAATAGAGGCTCTTTCAAGGGTTAGATCGGAGGCTGAGCGGGAGATTATCGAAACCGCGCGCATCTCCAGTGAACTTCAGGAGTATCTTGGGACTATCATACAGCAGATTGAGATTAACCTTAATGCAGGCATTCCTTTTTTATATAAAGAAAGATCAGACCGGATCATTGAAGCAAGAAATACCATTTCCGATCCTGATGCAACTCTGGCAGAAAAATGCCGCCGTGTTATGGAAACACTCAAGATAGAAACCGGATACAGTAACTCTGCCGATGTTTACCAGGAGATCATCAGGGTAGAAGAGTTTGGACATAACACCCTCTCAGTGGACATATTGAGGATCGGGGCCATTTCACTTTTCTGGCGCAGCCCGGACGGCCAGAGAACAGGTGTATGGGATCATGCTGAAAAAAAGTGGAGGCCCCTTCCTGAAAAATACAACCGTAAAATTAATCAGGCGATTGATATAGTATTGAAAAGAAGACCTGTAGAGCTTGCAAGACTGCCAATAGGAAGGTTAGTACGATGAAGAAAATTATTATTCTATTATTGTTACTGCCATTTTGTTCACTCTCCTATGGTGATGACCTCAGGGCTGTAATGAAAAAGGCTGAAGAAGAGTATCAAAATGCCTTGTCTATTAAGGCTGATTCCGAGGCAGCCATTTTCCGGGAAAAAGAAAGGCTTATAAAAGAAATAGAAAAGATGGGGGCAGATGCGAATAAACTTGTTTCGGATATCGGCTCTCTTGAAAAAACCCTTCTTGATCTGCAATCTGCCGGAAAAGCACAATCGCTGCAGAATTCAGATGACAGGCTTGACATGAGGGAATACATGGGCGTAGTGCTGGAGGCAGCAAGGGATCTTGAAGCGATCATAAAGCAGTCTCATTTTTCCGCCTTTGAACCTGATCTCCTTAATAAATTATCTCCTGCCCTTGATAGCAGCAGGTTACCCGGTATGGCAGAGCTTGAGATTATAAGCAATCTTTATATGGCGGAGATTAAACGATCAGGCGAGGTGGATATACGGACAGGCACCTTTATAAATAGAGAAGGTAATATATCCGGGGCAGATATATTGACTGTCGGCCCGTTCTGCGCTGCATTTTCTAACAGCAAGGGCTCCAACTATCTGCAATATAACCCTGAAAACGGTCTGTTTTATGAGCTTTCAGGTGCAATGCCATGGCTTACTGGTCGTAATATAAAAAATTACATATCAGGTAGATGCGAAGATATTTCAGTTGATCTTTCAAAGGGCGCAGCTCTTAAACAATTGATCCACAGCACATCCTTTTTTGACAAATTTTTTAAGGGTGGCCCCATTGTATGGCCTATCCTTTTAATTGGGCTGCTTGCGATGATAATCGCTATTGAAAGGATCATCTTCCTCAACAGGGTCCATGCCAACACAGACAGGTTGATGAGCAAAGTGAATTACCTTGCCGCACAGGGGAACTGGCAGGAATGTGAAAACATTCTTAAAGAAGAAAAGGGAAAGCCTGTTTATAACGTTTTAAGGGCCGGTCTGGAGGCAGCGGATGAAAACCGGGAGACCCTTGAAAGTGTGCTCCAGGAGGCAATACTGAAAGAGCTTCCGCGCCTGGAACGATATGTTCCGGCTCTCAACATACTGGGCGCGGTCGCTCCACTCCTGGGGCTACTCGGGACTGTAACCGGCATGATAGGCACCTTTGATTCAATAACCCTTTATGGTTCCGGTGACCCGCGGATGATGTCAGGTGGCATATCCGAAGCGCTTATTACAACCATGCTGGGGCTTGAAGTGGCAATACCTGTTATGCTTGTTCATACATTCCTCAGGCGCAGGGTGGAACATATTGTCGGGGACATGGAGGAAAAGGCTGTCGCGTTAAGCAATGTAATATGCAGGAAATGCATTCTTATGCCGCTTTCTGAAAACAGATCAGAAGGGGCGCAGGGTTTTTTATTGCAGGAAAAACACTTTAGCAGGAATCAAATTTGAATTATTTTCCGGAATATATCCTGACTGCCATTGATTACTATCGTCCCGGAGGGATAGTAATGGTGCTCATACTTGTCGTCTCCCTCTGGATGTGGGTACTTATTATTGACCGGATTTTATTTTTCAGCAATGCGAATAAAAGGGATCTTGGCGTTAAGGAGGCAGTTGCACTGCTTAAGAAAAACTCAAAAGGCCTGACAGGATCAGGGTCATGTATAAATATGATGAAAGGTTTTTTACAGGAAAGGACCGGAGATCCTCTTCTGGATAAAAAGATCCTGGAGCAGTATGCGATAAAAGAGGAAAAAGCTTTAAAGAGCTCCCTTCAGTTGATAACTGTTCTTGCCGCCACCGCCCCTATGATGGGGCTCCTGGGCACTGTGACAGGCATGGTAAGCACCTTTGATGTTATTGCCCTATTTGGAACCGGCAATGCAAGGGCATTATCAGGAGGGATTTCCGAAGCCCTTATAACAACACAGAGCGGTCTTCTTGCAGGGATACCGGGGCTTTTTATGAGCAGGCTCCTTAAGTATAAATCCGAAAAAATGAGCCGGCGATTTAAGATAATGGTAATGGCTTTAACCAGGAATCTTTAAAATGATAAACACACACAATAACTTGAGAAGAAATCATGATGACAAAGAAATAGACATGGCGCCGCTTATCGACATGGTCTTTCTGCTTTTGATTTTTTTTATGGTTACAACGAGTTTTGTAAAGGAGACAGGCATAGATGTACAAAGGCCTGCTGCATCAACAGCAGAACTCAAGGACAAGGGAAACATCCTTATAGCAGTATCCTCTGATGGGGAAATTTTCTATGAAAAAATCAAAATAGATTTAAGAAGTGTCAGGGCGCACATAGAAAGATCCCTTGCTGAAAACCCCGAGGGAGGAGTTGTGATTATCGCCGATCAGAAAAGTGACACAGGCGTAGTGGTAAGGGTCATGGATCAGTGCCGACTTGCCGGAGCAAAACGTTTAAGCATTGCCGCATCAAGGCCACAGGAAGGCTAAGGAAATGACAAGGGCATTAAATCGATATCTCTTATCAGGCATTATTGCAGCGGTTGTGAATTTTCTTGTATTTACCGGGTACCCCAACATGCTCCCCGATCAGGTAACTCCAACAGATATTGAATACCTTCAGGAGGTTGATTTTATAAATGACCTGCCAAGGGATAAACCTATGGATCAGGATAAAGAGGAAAGGCAGGAGACCTATAAAGACAAACATATAATACCGCTGAAACAGATGGAAACCTTTACCGAAGCCAGACCTGAAAATCAGAATCTCGATTTACCGGAGATAGATTTACCTTCAGTCCCTGAGATGGATGCAGGCATTGCAATGGGTAAATCTTTGCCGCAGGCCGCTTCATTATCAGGTGATTTCTATAATATGGGAGAGGTAGACCAGCCGCCCCGTGCAGTTATCAAAAATCAGCCCGATTATCCATACAGGGCAAGAAGACTTAACCTGGATGGTGATGTTGATATCAAGTTTCTGGTTGATAAGGATGGAAAGGTAAGCAGGCTTGAGATAATCAGGGCCACTCCTCCGGGGATTTTTGATCAGAGTGTAATTGATACAGTTTCACAGTGGCGCTTTGAGCCCGGCATGATAAAGGGCAACAGGGTAAACACATGGATGGTTACAACCATCGAGTTCAGGATTTCCGATCTGTAAAAGGGCCAGGATTATGTTGTTATCCCGAAAATTGAAGATATTAATATTTACAGCATTTCTTATTGCAGTTGCCCCTCATGCAATCTTTTCGGAAGAGAAAAAATCTCCTGATCTTACTATTCACGAGCAGGAAGTTATTTTTAATGCGCAAAAGGCCATTGAAAAGAGGGATTTTACAGAGGCAGAAGCATTATTACAAAAGTATTTCGACTCAAACGAAACTATTAAAATGCACTATCTTGTATATTTTACCATGGGAAATGTTCTTCTCCTTTCTGAAAAACATGGACAGGCAATAGATTACTACAAAAAAGCCCATTCCATATATCCCGGTGACCCAGTAATATGGCAGAACATGGGAAGAGCCTTTTACAGTCTTAAAAGATATAACGAGGCTGGTGACAGTCTGAAACAGGCGTATCAGCTCACAGGCACATCGGAGCTCGCCCTTCATTCAGCCACTGCATATCTTTTGGGCGGAAGCCATTTAAAGACATTAGCGCTTTTAGAGCCCATGTTAAGTGATGATAAGGTTAAGGATAATAATTTTTTCGAGCTTCTGTTAAGAACATATATGGAAATGGGAGATGAAGAGAAGGCGATTGACTGTGTCTGGAAGATTCTTTCAAAAGACAATAAAAATCCTGGAACATGGAAAATACTTGCCAGTCTCTATATGGATAATAAAAATTATTCCGAGGCAGCGGCAGCATTTTCAACCTATACATCCCTTTCATCTTCAACTAAACATGAAGATCTGAAACTCCTCTGCGATCTCTATCGTCTGGCAGGTGCGCCTTTGCGTGCCGCCATGGGATATGAAAAGCTTCTTGATGACGAGGCAGATCAGGCCCTTTATGAGATTACTGCTGCAACCTATATGGAGGCATATAAACCGGAAAAGGCAATAGAGATCCTTAAAAAAGGGATAAAAATTCACTCATCCTTAAAGATGCAGTGGATGCTTGCAGTGGCATATTACAAACAAAGGGATTTTGCCTCAGGCGCGGATGCCTTTGAAAAATGCGCAATGGGCGATTTCAGAAGAGGCGAGGCATATCTCATGATGGGGTATTGCTTTCTTTATGCTGATAACCCTGATAAGGCCAAATCTGCATTTAAACAGGCATCGCTATCAAAGGAGCAAAAGTCTGAGGCCTTGAAAAGGCTTAAGGAGATCAGGGAACATGAAAACAAGGCGCTTTTAAAATTGAATTAACACATTTTAATACTTATCGGGAATGAAAGGAGGTGATGCAAAAATAGTAATAACAATAAATAGAACACCTGTGTGGTGTTCAATGTAGAAGCGGCGGCTATCCTGGCAGGGAATCCTCCGCCGCTTCATGATAGAGAACATATCCCGGTTTCCGGGATTACAGCCCTCTTTTTGTTTTCTAGCAGAGAGAGGGGATAGTGTCAATTAATCACAAATGAGGGGAAAAATGATAATAAGAAAGATTAAAATATTTACCATCTTTACTGTGCTTCTCTCTCTTGCATCCACTGTTTCATATGCAGCAGATGAGACCACTGAAGAGAAGGAAACAAAACTGGAAAAGACAGTTGTTACTGCAACCAGAACCGAGGTCTCTCTCAAGGATGCGCCCGGCGCCATCAGTGTAATAACAGCCGATGAAATTAAGGATATGGCTGTTGATGATGTCTTGGACATAATCCGTGAAACAGCAGGCGTCTCGCTAATCGGAAGGGGTGTTGGGGGCCGCACAGTCATATCCATTCGCGGTCTTGAATCACACCAGACACTGATGATGGTGGACGGCAAGAGGATTGCGGCAAGCGATCCTATATTTGGACACTCTGATTTTGAGCAGAACTGGATTCCTATAGAATCAATAGAGCGTGTCGAGGTGGCAAGAGGCCCGCTCTCCAGCCTTTACGGTTCTGAGGCAATGGGTGGTGTAGTAAATATAATTACAAAAAAAACCACAAAAGCATGGTATGGAAGTGTCAAGGCGGGTGGTGGCGCGCCACAGGGCGAAGGTGGTGAAAACCGGACATATTCCGCATTTATTGGTGGCCCCATTCTTGAAAACAAACTGGGTTTCAGCCTGTCAGCCGAATATATAGAAAACGATAATACCCCTGACAATGATGACCCGATGTATGATGAACTTGAAGGAAAAGAGGTCTTTTCCACTGTCGGCAAACTTATCTTTTCACCTTCAGCAAACCATACCATTGAAGCGGATATCAACCTTACCAGCGATGACAGAAACCGGAGAACAACCTCTTCAGGAAGAGATTATCAGGACCTTTATGAGCTTGATAAGAGCATATACGGGTTAACATGGAGGGGTCTTATTGGACCTGTTAATTCTATTGTAAAGTTCTATTCCTCTGACATAGATAAGAAATCCGACAAGGCATATGAGGATGGAACACACACCCTGTACCCGGAACGTTTCACAAATAATGTCTTTGATTTTCAGACATCAACCCCTTTCGGCTCAAATCTCATAACCCTTGGCGGGGAATACAGGAATGAAGAGCTGGAAAGCACAAGCCTCCTTGAAGGCAAAGACGATGTCACACACAAGGCGCTATTTATTCAGGATGAATTGCCTCTATTTAACAGCAGCTTTTTGCTTACCCCTGGTGTACGATGGGATGATCATGAGACATTTGGGAGTGAAATTTCACCCCGTATTTATGCGCTATACAAACTCAATAACAGCATGAACCTCAAGGCCGGATACGGGCATGCCTTCAGGGCGCCCACAGTCAAACAGGTATCACCCGGATATTATGCCATGACAGGGCCGCACACCTTCCTGGGTAACCCTGATTTACAGCCTGAGACTTCCGATGCATATGAAATGGGTTATGAATACTTCGGCGAAGGCCTCTTTGGCAGGGTCATGTTCTTCTATAATGATATAGATGATCTTATTGCCTATAACCAGGTATCAGCGAGCGGGGCAAGAAGGACTTATATTGCTGACAACATAGATAAGGCTGAAACAAAAGGAATAGAGATTGAGCTGAAAAAGAGTCTCTCACAGGTGATGGAGTTTAACCTCTCCTATACATATCTTGAGGCGAAAAACGAAGAAACAGGCGAGAGACTTACCGGAAAGCCCAAAAACTCCATAAGCGCGGGGCTTAAGGGCAGTTGGAAATCACTTGGATTAAACGCTTCGCTGAGGGCACAGTATATAGGCAACCAGGTTTATGAAAACAGTGAAGATATCCTGGAAGAGGCCCCTGATTATACGCTGCTCCATTTTGCCATATCAAAACAGCTCATTGAAGGATTTGAGCTTCAGATGGGTATTGATAACATAACTAACGTAAGGCTTGCGGACAAGACAGACCTCTTCTCCTATGAGGAGAGGGGCAGGTTTGTATATGGCAACCTGAGGTACAGTTTCTAATTATGTGGAGTTTTTTGTAGAAGGGCCGGGTTTTATACCCGACCGCTATTTCGATCTGCAAACCACTAATTATTTTATAAATTAAATGAGAAAGGAAAACAAAATGACAAAATTTATCAGGCCAGCAACAATTGCAATGATGCTTCTGCTTTTTACCACATTTATCCCCGGCATCTCCCATGCCCATAACCTGTGGCTTAATGCGGTTGATTATAACCCTTCATTCAGTGAGCGCACCGGCGCGCACACCAAGATATATTTCGGGTTCGGGCACAAATATCCTGTGCAGGACTTTCTTGAAGACGACAGTCTTATAGAGTTTAAACTTATTGATGAAGCCGGAAACGCGAAGGATATTGAAGCCGAAAAAGGCGGTTTTATGGCTACCCCGGTGATCCTAAAAAACCCCGGGGCAAATACTGTAACGGCTGTTACTAAATCCGGTTTCTATACCATGTATTTCAAGGATGGCAGGGTAATGCATAAAATGGGGTCAATGGAGGGGCTGGATAATATTATCTTAAGCCTTTACTATGAAAATTATGCAAAGGCCCTGGTTAATGTCGGGGAGACAAAGGAAGATTCATACTCAATGCCTGTGGGACATAAGATAGAGATAATCTCCCTGGAAAACCCCTACCTGAAGAGGGTTGGAGAAGGTCTCAAAATCAAGGTACTCTATAATGGCAGGCCTGCAAGCTTTTGTGATATCTCTGCCACATATGTGGGCTTTTCATCAGAAGAGGATTATGCATTTTCCAATAAGACAGGTTCGGACGGCATATCCGAGGTCAGGCTCCTTGCCCCCGGACAATGGATAATAAGGGCTGTTGTGCGCAACCAGGCAAGGGAATCATTTAAAAAAGATTGTCTGGAAGAAAAATACTCTGCCACACTGACCTTTGGTGTGAAGTAATCGGCTATATATAGAGACAGGTTTCAAACCTGTCTCGCACATAAAAGAAAGGCCGAAAGATAAAGGCTCTGGGGTATCTGGAGGATGCAGCGCATTTGCAGAGATAAATAGAATCACAGGATCGCCCTCACAGGGCTTCATTTTAATATCATGATTTCTATTTACAGGCAACCGCTTCGCGTTTTTATTTGAAGCCGAACAAAGATTTAGCAATAGAAATCAAACAAGGAGAATTACCATGATTTTTTCGAAAAAAAGATCAAACAAATCAGAGCAATCAAACATTAGATTGGTAAAATATCGAGACCTTCTTTTATCAATCAACCCGATAAAGCATCATCCAGGGCGCGCCTTTGCCCTCAAGTTTGGGTGCGTTTTAGCGCTGGTTCTGCTGGCGGCAAATATAACTGTTTTAAAGGCAAATGCCCACACACCCTACATGGCCTGCTTTGAAAATGAAGAGCACACTATAACATGCAATGGCGAATTTTCAGACGGCTCATCTGCTGCCGGAACACCTGTGCGTGTAGAAAATGAAAAGGGTAAGATAATCCTGGAAGGTAAAATGGATGAAGATGGAGAGTTCACATTTAAAACACCCGAAGGGAGATTCACTGTCATATTTGACGCGGGGCCGGGGCACATTGTTGAGGAAAAGAGCGAGAATATTATTGAATGAAAATAACAGGAACTATCTTCAGTATATCAAAGAGATTACATAAATATATTGGGCTTTTCTTTCTCCTCTATTTTATCCTGATGGGGATCACAGGGATCATATTGAATCATCCTGAGATGTTCAGCCCTTTCTCAGCGCCTCTTTATCTTATGCCGGAAAGCTACCGGTATGCTGCATTTAACCGCTTGGCAATGAGGGATGTTGCCTTTTCTATCGATTTAAAGGATACCCACTATATCGGCGGGAAAGAGGGTGTATGGCAAAGCATGGACAATGGCAGGAGATACTTATGCATTAATAATGGTCTTCCTCTCCAGTCAGGTAAAAGGGACACAAACTGCCTGCTGACAGATAAAGGGCATAAAGAGACCTTAATATTTGCAGGGACAGGTGATGGGCTTTATTTCTGTGAAGAGGGCATATTAAAATGGCAAAAGGCCTCATTTATAGACAAGGCGCCTGATGACCATGGGATCATAGACCTGATTAAGACGAGTAATGGGATACTGGCATTCACGCAACACGCATGTTACCGCATAGATAATATAGATGGAAAACCTGTTCTAAAACCCCTGAACATACCAATCGATTTTGAGCCACAGGAGAAGGCCCCGCTTTATAAACTGCTTTTCAAAATACATGATGGCGCGTTTATGGGTCTTGCAGGGAGGCTTATAATAGATGCTGCCACACTTGTTATGATCTTTTTATGTATAAGCTCTATTTACATGTGGTACATGCCCTGGAGAAAAAGGCACTCAAGGCAGGGATATAGAGGTAATCTTGCAATGTTCAGGTTCTTCAACAGATACCATCTGAAATTGGGTATTTACAGCGCACTTTTTATAGCAGTAATCGCCATAACAGGCATGTTCATGAGACCCCCTCTGCTTGTGGCTATTATAAAACATACTGTGCCTGCCCGGTGGATTGAACAGGGGCCTAATGCGGATCAGCTCCCTATAACTATTGAGAAGGCTGCATATAACCCGGAAGATGATTCCATTATTATTGCCGCTTCTGATAGTTTATTTATAAAAGGGCCTGCTGATTTTGCTCAGCCCTTTAAGCCTGTTCAGATAAATGTGCCTGTGCATGGAATGGGGGTGAATACCCTTAAGTGGCTAAATAAGAGCCGGCTTCTTACAGGTTCGTTCAGCGGTTTTTACATATGGGATGATATTAATAAGAGTGTATCTGATATCAAAGGTAACCCTATAAAAAAAGTAAAAAGGGGTATGACCGGCATATATGGCATGTCTGCTGGTGCGGCTGTGGAGGATGGTGAATTAAGGTTCCTGGCTGATTACGATACAGGGATAATAAATGTGAGCAGCAATATTAGCCCCCTGATGCCTGATAAATTAAGAGAAGAGGGGCGCATCTCCATGTTTAATCTAATCTTTGAAATCCATAATGGCCGCATATTCAGGGACCTTTTGGGTAGCTATACATGGCTCATCGTTCCGCTGGGAGGGCTGCTTCTTTTTTTAACCGCCTTTACAGGTGTCTATGATTGGCTCTACAGAAAAATATAAGATATGAAAAGGAGAGGAAAACCAGATGAAAACTAAGATGAAGGGCGACCCTCACCATTCAATGACGCCTGAACGCAGGGGAAGGCTTATTGAGGCGGCAAGGCACCCGGATGAAAAGGAGTGCGAAAATGCAGCCCCATTTATCCGGGAAGTGGCAATATAAGTCAGGATACCCTGAACCGTCCTTGTTATTAAATCAGAGGTTCCAGGGTTTAAGCACCTTTCGCAAAGAGTGAATCCCCTGCACAGCAGAAAGAAAAACCCCGTAATTGGTATAAGGCACTCCTACTGATTCAATATCGCGTATCCTGGCGCCCATCTTCTGGCGGCTGATCATGCAGCCGCCGCATGAGATGATCAAAGAGTATTTGTTGAGATCGCCCTTTTCCTGAAACTCCCTGCCAAAGGCGTGATCAATAATAACATCCGGGTATTTCTTTTTAATGATATTGGGTATCTGCACTGTGCCTATGTCTTCCGCTATTCTTGAATGATTGCATGCCTCGGATATCAGGACTGAATCACCGGCCTTTAGATTATCCAGTGCCTTTATGCCATCCGCAAACCTGTTGAGCCTGCCACCGCTCATATACTGTATCATTACTATTGAAAATGTGGTCAGATCAATATCATCAGGGCACCATTTTGACATGATATCCATTGCCTGGGAATCTGTAATAATGCACTTTGGCCTTTTAACAGTCCCATTGATAAGGTTATCAAATCTCTGCCGTTCTTTTAGGCTTGCATCAGCATCACCCCTGGCAAGTGTCAGATTCGGCCTGTAGGCTACAGAATAGCCCCAGTTCCGGGTAATGTACTCTTCAGTCATTGACTGTGGCCGCAGATATCTTCCGGGGGGCGTCTCATCATCCATTGGTATAACCAGGATATAATACTCATCCTTTTTTACAAAGGGCAACAGCTCTGCCCCTGGATTTTCCGGCTCATAATTTTCTAATATAAAATCCATTAAGGATTGCCTGTATCTGTTATCGTTTGCCTGAATCACTATCTTCTTGTGGAATTTAAGAAGCGGCAGCTCAGCATCAACGGCGGGGATAAATTTATCATCGGATTCATTAAACAGGTTATAGATTATAATGATCTGTTTATCCAGCTCCCTTGCCTTTTGCACCAGGTTGGCTTCATGTTCAAAACTGCTGCGCGACGGGTCAATTACAACCAGCGCAAGGTTGCACTCTTTCAGGTCGTTCATTGCCTTCTGCTTCTTCTTTTCACCGAGTCCGCTCGATTCATCAATGCCCGCAGTATCAAAGAGCCTCACAGGGCCAAGGCCATGTATTTCAAACAGCGATATCTTGGTGTCTGCCGTGGTTCCTGGAATGGCATCAACAATGGATGTTGCCTGCTGGGTGATAAGATTCATAATGGAACTCTTTCCTGCGTTCATCCTTCCGAATATACCTATATTATCCCTTTCAACTAATATGCTCATTATCCATTTCTCCTTATAAAATGAGGCGGATCACCGGTTTTATAGTATCCTATCTGTTCGCCTATCGATCTTACCCGAGGTTCAAGACGATCTTTACTCAAAACCGCATCTTCACCAATACATGGTTTATTTTCATACAGGATGTAATCCTTTTTATATTTGAAGTCAGTTACATTGGGCATAATAATATTCGCGCCTGCCAGGAGACCTACTTCACATCCTGTGGTGTTAATGGACTGAAGGGCTGTTGTGGATACGATATTCACATCCTTAAGAACCGCGCGAACAACTGCTATCATACGCAAGGAGAGGTTAAGCCTCTCATCTCTTGAATCTGCAAATCCATTGGTTTTAACAGCTAGGGGTGTAGCAGGATGAGGTATATAAGGCCCCATACCGATCATGTCAGCATCAATGCGCCTGAAAAACAGGATGTCACGCGCCAGGCGCTCCAGTGTCTGGTCAGGCAGCCCTATCATTACCCCTGTGCCAACTATATAGCCTGCCTCTTTCAGATCATTCAGACAGGCTAATCTTATGTCAAAGCTGTGATCATCAGGATGCAGGCATTTATAAAATTCAGGGTCTGATGTCTCGATCCTTAACAGATAACGATGGGCGCCCGCTTTACGCCATAACTTATAAACCTCTTTTGTCTGTTCGCCTAAAGAGAGGGTAATCCCAACCCCTCCATTTGCGATCTGCTTTATTGATTTCACAACATCGGCAATAAAGTCTGCATAGGTATCGCTTACTACCTCGCCTGCCTGCAAGACAATAGACCCATATCCCAACTGCCATGAAAGCCTTGCTGCTTCTATTATCTCATCTTTTGTCATGATATAGCGGTTTACAGCGTGATTGTCCTTGCGTATGCCGCAGTAATAACAGTTCTTGCGGCAGATGTTGCTCAGCTCAATAAGGCCTCTCAGATAAACTGTCTTACCAACATACTTTGTTTTTATCTCATAGGCCTTTTGACAGAGGTACTCCATCCCTCCCGAATCGTTTATGGATAAAAGCCTGACAAGGTTACCTTCAGTGAAGAGTGCATTATCAATTATTTCATCTATGGATCTGTTCAGCAAAGGACATCCCTTTCCCCTGATTTAACCCTCTCCAGCATTGCATTTGCCTTTTTTGCAATTTTTATCTCTATGTCTGCCAGTATCTTTTCAATTGCCTTTTCGCCTGCCTCGCGCGTTTTAGGGGATCCATAATTCATAAGATATTCCATAAATGTTGATATGGCATTCGGGCCGCAGTGGTTTTTGATCTCGCCAGGTTTTGCCATATCCATAAAATCTTGACCGACCCTGCCTAGCCTGTAGCAGGCAGTGCAGAAGCTGGGTATATGACCATGGATAGTAACATCATATATTACTTCATCAAGGGTGCGTGAATCCCCCAGATTGAACTGCGCGGATCGGAACGCGTCGCTGTTACCCCGTTTGTACCCGCCCGGATTTGTCCGTGAACCGGCGCTGATCTGAGATACACCGAGATCAAATACCTCTGTTCTCAGCTCAGCAGTCTCTCTTGTAGAAAGTATTATGCCTGTATATGGCACTGCAATGCGTATTATGGCTACGAGCTTTTTAAATTCATTATCCGACACTGGCCGCGGGGGTTTGTTGGCTACAGGCGCGTTCAAGGCAGGTTCGAGCCTTGGTATGGAAATAGTGTGTGGCCCGACACCATATGTATTATCTAGGTGCTGCGCATGGGTAAGCAGGCCCAACACCTCATATTTGTAATCGTATAGGCCGAAAAGCGCGCCTATGCCTATATCATTTATGCCCCCCTGCATGGCATTGTCCTGAGCGCATAATCTCCATGCAAAATCCGCTTTAGGGCCGGTTGGATGCATCTCCCTGTATGTGTTGTGATGATATGTCTCCTGGAACAGCACATATGTGCCTATATTGGCGGCCTTAAGGCGTTTGAATTCCTTAACAGTAAGGGGCGCAATCTCCACGTTGATGCGCCTGATCTCACCCCCTTTTTCGGTTTTTACCGAATATGCAGTCTCAATTGCCTCTAAAAAATAATCAAGCGAGCTCATTTTATGATTCTCGCCGCACAGCATTAAGAGCCGCTTATGCCCTTCCATTTCAAGGGCCTTCACCTCGATGGCGATCTCATTCATATCAAGCGCCCTGCGCTCAAGTTCTTTGTTGTCTTTACGAAAGGCACAATAACTGCAATTGTTGGAGCAGTAATTGGATATGTAAAGGGGTGCAAAAAGCACAAGCCTCTTGCCATAGATCTCCCGCTTAATAAAGCGTGCGGCAGAAAACATTTCAGATATAACATCCCGGTCTTCACACTGAAGCAGCAGGGCTGTTTCATCCAGGGTTAACCCTTTCATCTCTTTTGCCTTATTTATTATTTCAAGCGCCCTGTTCTTATCAGGATTAAGATTGCGATCAAGGGTATCCTGAATTTGCGTATCATTAATAAAATCTTTCATGATGATCTCCTCAAAGTTTTGTTATTGCAGAAGATACTTCAACATCAGGTATGGAACCGAGTTTGCCTGTTATGGCGCCTATTACGTCGGTGCTGGCGCTGACAATTATGGCAATCACATGTGTTCCATCCGGGCCATGCGGGATACCCATGCGGCCCACTATATATTCGCCGTATTTATAAAGTATTTCGTTTACCTTCATTGCCGATTCCTTTCTTTTGTGAATGATAATGCTGATCACCGCGGTTCTTTTGATCTGTTCCATAAGTTTTCCTCCAAATTATGATTTAAATAAAAAAAAGGCTTTCCCAAGGGTAAAGGAAGGCCTTTTAAAATATGACTGTTCGCTTTATTGCCCTTGAGGTCAGCTAACGCCTCTCTCTCAGAAAAAATGACTGTTATTTAAAAATTAAATTGTATTAATCAACTTTTTATTACCAGTTATATACCTCACAAATATTTATCTTTTTTACTGCGATGGTCCCAACATTAGTAACATCTAAATGGAAAGTCAACCCTGTTATACTAAATTATATTGGTAATAGTAAATGCCAATGGGGAGTGAGCTATTATTGGTCTTCATGGAGTACAGGCCGTCCCTCAGTCTCCTATGAGTGAATCCCCAACGGTCAAGAGCTCTCCATAAGGTCGTCTTCGGAATATCGACTTTGTGCTCTGATTTTAAATATTTCAACACTCGGTCAATAGATACACGAGGCGTTTTATTCCCCTTACCAGGACATGATGTAATAGACCGGGAGTATCTAATCTTGCTGTTCTGGGCATAGGCAAATATTTTTAATGGCTCTCTAATATGTCAATATATTTTATTGTTTAAGTCGCGGTAGGGACGCCGATTACTCGGCACCCCCCGCACAGATCCGTACGTGAGGAACTACCTCATACGGCTCCTGCCTCTGGTTATGACGCAAAGCCTATACAGTCTTCCCATTGGCCACCAGCCTTTCCTCCAGAACCTCCGCAATCAGTTATCCGATCTTGTTCAGCTCCTTCTCAGGTACTACGCTGATGTCCGACTTCTCAAATGCGTTCATGTCGAGCGTATATGCTTTTCGCTTTCCCCGACCGATCCTTATACTTCAAGGATACATCTGAGATCTCCCGGTTCCCGCTCATGAGATTTATGCACATGCTACAGGTCTCTGACTCCGGGGAGTCAAACAAGCACTCGCATTATCGTACTTGCTTATGTTGCCTTCCCCACCAATCCACAAGGTCGGCACTCCCGAAGGGTGATTTCGGAGCTCAATACTGCGCCTATGCATCCCCTACTAACGCTTCCCCACCCCATCACTGGAAGTCGAGGCATAGTTCGGGGCCGGAGTGGTTCGCTACTCCTTTCTCCATAAAGGACTTGGCTTTATTTATTCTCTAAAGCCTCACCTTCTATCTCATGCCGGTTTTGACCGGCGCTTTCGGATTGTCCCCCTTCTCGTTGTATATCTCAATATTCTGCAATTTTCATATTATTGTTACCCCCCCCTGCCTTTAGGGCAGAGGAGTTTGTCTTTGCATTAATTACTGCCTGCGTCTCTTGATACCTATGAGTCCTGCCAGCCCGCTTCCGAAAAGCAGTACTGCTCCGGGGATTGGTACTGGAGCAGCTGCTACAGGAATACCAGGCGGAGAACCAGATCCATAACCTGCACTCCCTGAAAAACGCCATCCATCCCAAAAATCATCTTTTAACTCACGAGATGAAACACCTAGTCCGGAATAATCATATGAACCACCATCATCACTTACCCAGTAACTCCAGTAACCGCTGTACCAACCTTCGATGTAAACATCATCAGGGTCTCCAGCCGTGCCATCCTCCCCTTCACCAGGTACATATGTAAAACCGTCATTGTCAACATCATAGCCAAACCCATAGATTGATTCACCAAGTGACGAGTGTGTTTGATTATAGACAACATAAAGCCTTGGGTCAGCACCTGTCGAAATTATTTCGTTATTTTTATTTAGCCCCTGCCCAATTGCCCTTAACATATCGACTCCATAAACTGGATCATCGTCAGTCCACCACCCAGCCTCATTAAATGAATAACCCCAGGCAAGAGTTAAGGTTCCTCCTCCCTGTTCCCATTCAATAACTAAGGCAGACTGGCTTTCCCCTTCGCCTACCCAGAAATCAATATCATCAAAAGTAAAGCCTGAGCCATAGGGACTTGCTAAAACCGTAGATGCCGCACCTGTAACTGCGATACAAAAACAAATTGAACATATTAACATTATTAATTTTTTCATTTCAATTATTCCCTTTAAATTGTTACCCCTCACGCCTTTAGGGAAGAGGGGATTATATTCGCTTTAATTACCGCCTGCGTCTTCTGATACCTATAATTCCTGCCAGTCCGCTTCCAAAAAGCAGTACTGCTCCGGGGATTGGTACAGGCGCTGCCATGGGCATTTCAGGAATCGTATTTTCATTACAAGTAGCGAGAACAAAAATATCCCCATCAGATACTGTCTTAGCTCGTAACGCTTTTCCTTCATATTTCCACATATTGCCAAGATCTGAACTGGACCATCCATTCAGCACATTACCTGGTATCTCTGCTACGTATAACGTATTGCTTTCACTTTCTCTATAGCTTACACCTTTTATTGGACTATTAGGATTTTGCTCACTTATAAGAGCATAACCGAATCCAGAAAAAGTATTCTGCAGTGCACTAAGCATTGTCTCAACAGTAAGAGATGATTTGCTAAAGTTGAACATCCAAGCGAAAGAATCGTCTTCATTTGACGAGAAATCAACCACCAGAAGAGCGGTGTTGTCACCAAAACCTAGAGTTCCTTCTATTTCTATATTATTCCAAGTAGAGGCGTGTGCTGATCCCACAGATAAAAACATTAACAATAAAGCTGTGATTATAAATTTTCCTGTTTTCATTTTATTATCCTTTTCTGTTTAAATTGTTAGCTGAATCCCCCTGCCTTTAATACAGAGGGGTTGTCTTTGTCTTGATTACTGATTTTGCGTCTCCTGATGCCTATGAGTCCTGCCAGCCCGCTTCCGAAAAGCAGTACTGCTCCGGGTATTGGCACTGAGGCTGCAACATAATCTGTATCATCGTATGTTCCGAAGAAAAAATCAGAGGCTGCATCACCATCCATTAATTAATTCTTTGTTTTTCTTTACCCGTTCACGCGGGGCGCATCACCTCCTTTCCTTAATAGTGACAGCTTCATAAAAAGCCCTCCCGCTGTCATTGTCGAATAGTTAAATAGTTGTTAGAGCAGAACAAACCATTCGACTAGTTGACGAGTTAACCGATTAACAAAATAAGACCCTGAAAATCATGTAAATCCTGACAAAATAATTTGTGTTCATTTGCGTTAATTTATGGATCATTTTTTTCACGAGTCCTTTGAAACAAAAAAGCCGGGCTACCTTAAAGGTAACCCGGCTGTCTGCTGTATTTTATATCTAAGGTTAATTCATTATTTAGTGTATATAAACCGGCTGTTACTTATATAAACCCGTCGAATTCCCTAAATCTCAGATCCGTAGCTTTCCGGCCTCCGGTCACCCGGAGTGTGGCTTTTTCTTCCTTGAGATAAAAACTATAATAGATTCCCAAAAAATACTTTGTTTAGTTTGTTTTTTTTTAAAAAATTATTGCTGTTTTTCAAATATATAAAAGATCGTTAGATATTAATATTATTGGCAAAAAGGGAGTTAAAGATACACTGGAATGCATTAAAAATACCTAATAATGCATATGAAGTGACAGGGAAAGTAAGCAACCAAACAATATTTTTTTCCACAGACTTTTCTATAGTGTCAAGGCGACTTTGAGCTATCCAACTCAAGTAGTAAATATCAGGTTTCCAACCATCAATTTATATTTTGGTAAAAAAAGTAACGCTTCGAACAATCTACAGTTTGATTCATACTCCAGATTATCCCTGAATGCGATTCTATCCGGGATGGCCTCTTTTATTTCGGACAATACTTTTTCAGATGACCCCTTTTCATAAATGTAGGTACCCTTTTCTGGATAATAGATATTACATCTTTTGGTATTTCTGCTATATTTGTAAGAGTTGCTACCTCTGTGTGTACATCTTTAACATTCGGGTCCAATAGGCCAATAACTGTCATTCTTGCTTCGCACCTCCAGCAAGAAGTTTTTATGCCTACCATATACAATGGTGGTGTTATGTACAATTTATCATCAATCATATTTGCCGAATTAGTGAGGGCCTCATATTGGTTTCTGAAGTATCATGATCCTGTTTCCGCTCTTAGGATTCTTCACTGTAAGGCAATGATGATAACCGGACGACAGGAAGAGTTTGATACTCCCAGTGTTGTTATCTCTAACTGTGCATTGCACTACCAATGCACCGAGTTCAAGGGCTTTTTCTTCAGCTTCAGCTAAAAGTTTCCTGCCCAGACCCTTACGCTTCATGCCTGGATCAACAGTAAGGTGTTTGATCTCCGCTTGGTACCATTGAACACGTGAGACTTCAACTGCACAAATAACCTTCCCATCATCTCCGATGTGATAAATAATGTCATTCTGGTGTTCTATGACCTTTTCAGTTGTATAGGGCACTGTTAGCTGGTTTTGTGTGTTGAGCAGATCAGCTATTTGCTCTGCTTCGATTCTTTTCAATTTTTCCTCCCGAACTTTGAGTGTTACCAGCGCGGGTGAATGCGACGAGATCAAACCGCTTTTCAGTAACCAACTTCAAGCTACGCAAACTGCTCGAAAACACGCAGACTCCCACCCATCGGGTGCAAGCTGTGTTGGAACCTAGTACGGCAACCAATTTAATTTGGACTCGATATATTGACGATAGTCTGTATCAATTTGCCGAGGGGTCATTCGGATATACTGCATCGCGTTGTCAAGCCTGGTTCCTTCTAGTTTAGAAAGATGCAAAACTACTTCCTCTGGTGTCGGGATTTGATTATCATTTTCTCCAAACTTGGGAGGAAGGTTTGTCCAAATGACAGCATCAATGCCAACCTGTTTTGCCCACGCCCCGATACGACTATGGATTTCATCCTCAGCATTTGCCTGATTGTTTCTCCAAGTTCCGATATGGTTGTCAATTTTTTCTTTGCTTATGCCCTCTCGTTGTCGAAGCGCCTCACGTGCTTGATCCAAATCTGTAAGTGACATTACAGCCCAAAGACTCCGAACAAGTGGGAATGAATTTCTAGCAATAACAACAAGCGTAATTCGATCATCTTTTGATTGTCGAGCAAATTCTATAGGTAAGAATGGTCCATCATTAAACCAGTAACGTCGTATTGGTAATCCTTTTGGTCTCCAGATTAGAGATCCCCAACCTAAGCATCCTATAATCATAATACTTCCTCCCTGTTACAGTTTCCCAATCACGGTTTGTGCAAATAGCTGCCGGGCTGCTCAGGGGCAGCGTGGTCTTTAACGTTGTCACCCGCACCTGAAGCAGATTTGTTAGCTTCTCTGTTCAATATGTGCCGTTTTGCGAAGGCTTTAAATTCTAGGCCAAGCTTTGATCTTAAAAGATCATTGAAAATATCCTCCAATTCTTTAAGCCTCTTCTTCAATTCATTAGGGTGTCTTATCCCAAAATGAAATATAGCACACCGAACACCATATATTCGTCCTATAAGTTCTCCAACATTTTGCGTATTGATGTTGTCATATAGAGAGGCAAGGTGCTTTTTTATTTTTTTTACAACAACTTTTCCGGCACCCCCGACCAAGACTTCAAGAGCAATCCAGAATTTTAAAAAACGATCAATATCGCTCTGACTCTCTCGTCGTCCACTTGCCTGCCAGTGGATTATTCTCGCTAATATCTCTTGATTCTCGAAACCTTTATTCTCATTATAAATATTTATCACCTTTCTTATTGCAGCCATCTGTTCTTCGGATGGTGGTTTGTTATCTACTGCACAAAGGTGTAGTCCGAAATCACATATACCGGTCCCCTCAGAACTCTCTAGCGGCTTCAAATAAATTTCTCTTGAATTTAAAAAAGTCTGTTCATCAAGACAGAATTCTAGTAAATCAACAGCATCCGAACACATGTCCCGCCCTATATTCATAGCCTCGTTGTCATCCTTAGCAGAGATTTCTACTTGGACCTCAAAATCACAAGACTTATCTCCTGGGGTAAATTTGCATGAAAGTAGTTTTATTTCTTCTCCAGGGGGCCAGGGTCGAAATAAATTACCCCTCATTGTGATTAAATAATCAGGCATGAAAACCTTCCTATTGAGTAAAACTATTAGGCTAACCGAGAATGCGACGTTTCATCAGAATTTTCGGTTGAACCTTTTGTTATTTTTTCTTTTTAGGTTCTCTTGCCTCATTAGGTAAATCTAAGGTTGGCAATAGAACCGGAACTCCAAATTGGATACGGCTTACAGCGAGTTGTTTATTTTCTGATGCGCCTCCAGCTCCGAGACTTAAAAAACCTGCTACAACGCCAATTTTTGCATTCGTTTTAGTTCCTTCTTCCACTGTGACCGCTATATCAAAAGAGATTAAACGTGCAACATTGTTTGTTCTATTGTCCCATATAACATCTTTAGAAATTTCTGATGAAGTTTTCATCAAATTTCCAGGGTTAACAAATGCGCCTAAGTTTTTTGTTTTACTTTGTGCTCCAACTACTCCTTCAACAATAGAAGACAATGCCTCTGAAATAAATTGTTTTAATTCCATTATTTTTCTCCTTTTAAAAATAACATTTTATTAACCGGGCTAGAACCGGTTTTAAAAGTTTCTATATATAGACATTTTTCAATTTTGGGACTGTCTGAAATGTTTCTATATTTAGAAACATTTCAAGATGCTTTAAAACCATTTGCTCCGCGAAATATTTCAATCCGCCCGATGCGGACAAGTCAACAATTTTCAGTAACTAAAAGCGTATAAATCGAAAAGAATTGTATTCTCCTTCTCATTAAAGCTATGGCGGACAGGATGCAACAATTAACTATACCTAAAATGACATAATGATTTTTATCTAAGCTACATTATTTAAAAAAGCAAGAAGAAAGATAGAGGCCAGATACCAGAGGTCGGAGGTAAGAGGTAACTATTATATAGGCTACAAACTACAGCCTATGCTTTGCAATAACAACATACCTGCTTGTAACCCCCAGTATCCTCTTTTTCTGCATGGCAGAGACAACTCCGGCGCTGAAACGCTCCGATGACATGGGGGCCTGTATAATATGGGTTGTTTGCCATCCGCCTTTTCCAAGGGCACTCAGATAATCATCTATCAAGATGGCGTTTTCCCTTTTTTCCTCCCTTGCCGGCCTGCCCTGAAAATCCCTCCAGTCAGCATTAACAAGGGTGATCATCGTATCTCTTTTACTGTTATCACGGGCAAGGCTAAAAAACTGTTCAAAAAAGCTGATATAGTCTCTTTTTGGTAAACCGGCTATGCCCCCTTTATGATATTCATTCGCCTTCTTGCTGAAATAGGGAGGATCAAACAGGATCAGATCGGGTTTTGATTTTTTATTTAACGGCCATTTCAGGTTATTAATGTCCCAGTACCACTGCTCTATTTCAGGCCTTTTGTCAGGATTATTAACCATATCAAAACTCATGCAAAGGCGGTTCATTGCAAGACATGTGTCAGGCACAACACCCCCGCCAGCCATCGGGTCCAGCACAAGGTCGCCCTGGTCAGTAAAATAATAGAGTATATGCGCTATCATCTGGGCCGGAATACGGCCAGGCCAGTTGTCTCCAAAGCGGATGTCAACATCATTGAAAAACCAGTGATCCCATGTCCTTAATCCCCAGCCTAAACGGCTGAACC